>NZ_JBJZOG010000002.1:0-168910 GCF_047200535.1 Micromonospora mangrovicola
CTCCCTCCCCTTCCCCCCCCCCCCCCCCCCCCGACCCGGTGGGGAATCAGCGGACGGTGAACCCGACCGCGCGGGGCGAGGCCTCCGCGATCTCGACGTAGGCGACCTTGCCGACCGGCACGATCACCCGCCGGCCCTTCTCGTCGGTCAGGGAGAGGGTGCCCTCACCCTTGGCGACGGCGTCGGTCACGATCTGCTCGATCTCGGCCGGCGACTGCGCGCTCTCCAGGACCAGCTCCCGCGGCGCGTACTGCACGCCGATCTTGACCTCCACTGTGCCTCCTCAACTGGGGCGAAAGAGCCACCGTGGGAAGGCTATCCGATCTGGCGGCCCGATGTTCAGGCTGAGTCACCTTGCAGCGGGAAGCTGGCGATGCCGCGCCAGGAGAGGGCGGCGACCAGCGCCTCCGCCTCCGCCTTGGGCACCTGCCGGCCTCCGGCCAGCCAGAACTGGGCGGCCGTCTCCGCCGCCCCGACCAGGCCGGAGGCGAGCAGCTCGGCGTGCGCCCGGCTGACGCCGGTGTCGGAGATGATGGTGTCGGTGATCGCGGCGATGCAGCCCTGCTCGACCCGCTCGACCCGCTGCCGGACTGCCGGGTCGTTGCGCAGGTCCGACTCGAAGACCAGCCGGAAGGCCTCGCTCTCGTGGTCGACGAAGTCGAAGTAGGCGCGCACCGAGGCGCTGACCCGCTCCTTGTTGTCGTTGGTGCCGCGCATCGCGTCGTGCACCTTCGCCACGATGGCGTCGCAGTGCGTGTCCAGCAGCGCGAGGTAGAGCTCCATCTTGCCTGGGAAGTGCTGGTAGAGCACGGGCTTGGAGACTCCCGCGCGCTCGGCGATGTCGTCCATCGCGGCAGCGTGGTAGCCCTGTGCGACGAACACCTCCTGAGCGGCCGCGAGCAGTTGCTTGCGGCGCGCCGAGCGGGGCAGGCGGGTGGGCCGGCCGGCGGTCTGCGCGCCGTTCCCCACTGCGGTCATGGGAACCTCCGAGTTTCATCGTACGAGCCGGCACTTATCACCCGAACCGGCCCGGGTTGGTGAACCCGGCCCGGAATTGGCCCGCCGCTGTAACTTATCGCCACTGTCACCACACGGTAGCCTCAGCGGGGGCGACCAAGGAGCGCGCGGTGAGTGAATCAGGGCAACCCGGAGCCCCCACCCCGGGAGAGCACGGCGACGGGACGGGTCAGCAGGACGACCTGGCCCGCACCGGCAGCGGGTGGGCGCCCCCGGCGACCGGCTGGGCCCGGGGCGCACAGGCGCCCGCCGGCTGGCCCCGGCCCGATCTCACCAACGGCTGGGCCGTCTCGTCCCCCCGCCACGGCGACCTCCCGGCCCCGCTGCCGACGCTACCCGCCGAGCAACCGTCGGCCCGGGTCAACGGCCACCACGTCAACGGCGTGCACCACGCCGGGGAGGAATCGCCCGTGACCCGCCAGGCGCCGGTGAGTGCCCCGCCCGTCGACGAGCCCCGCCGCGAGACCGACGGCGACCGGCTGGCCGTACCGGGCCAGCGGCCGGCACCCGCGGTGGAGCAGCCGGCCGCCGACGCGGAGCCCGGGCCGGCGCGGCACACCTCGGACGAGCCGCCCGCCGGTCGGGTCGCGCGCTGGTCGGAGGCCGGTGTCCCGTCGTCCGCGCCGCCGGCCCTCCAGGTGCCGCCGGTCGGCGCCGCCGCCTCCGGCTTCGAGGTGCCACCCGGGTTTCACGCCCCGACCGCCGAGCGAGCCGCCGAGCAGCCGCCGTCGGTCTCCCACGGCTGGGCCGGCCGCCCGGCGTCGGCGCCCCCCGCCGACCAGGGCTGGGCCGACCGTCCTCCCGCCGACCAGGGCTGGGCCGACCGTCCTCCCGCCGATCACGGCTGGGCCGACCGCTCGGCCTCCGCGCCTCCGGCCGACCCGGGTTGGCCCGGGCGTCCGGCGTCGGCGCCCCCCGCCGCCGATCGGGGCTGGTCCGAGCGCCCCGCCTCGGCGCCGCCCGCCGCCCGGGACACGGGCCCGGTCGAGGGGGGCCGCGCCGAGGAGCCCCGGGCCGCGGGCGCCGACGACCGGCCCGCCGGGCCGGTGGACCCGCGCCGCGCCGCGACCGGCGAGGAGCCCGGGCGGTCCGGGCAGAGCTGGCACCGGTCGAGCCGGGACGACGGCTGGGCGGCACCGTGGGCCCGCGACGAGGAGTCCTCCGGCCGCCGGGTCCCGGAGGATGCCGCCGGGCGTCGGTCCGCCGGGGATGAGCCGGTGGGACGTCGGTCCGTCGAGGCCGAGCCGGTGGGGAGCCGGGCCCGCGACGAGCGGGTCGACGAGTGGGCGCCCGAGCCGGTGCGGCCGTACGAGCCGGTGCGGGCCGAACGGTCCCCGGCGTACGAGCCGGCCCGGTCGTACGAGTCGCCCCGGAACGAATCCGATCCGGCCGCCCGGGAAGCGCCCGAACGGCCCGCCTGGGCCGGGCCGCCCGTCCCGGTGACCCCGTTCAGTGCGCCGCCCCACGCCGTCCCGACCAGCGCCCCGCCCCACGCCGTCCCGACCAGCGCTCCGCCGGTCCCCCGGGAGGCCCCCGCCGCCGCCCCGCCCGCGGAGTACGCCCCGTCGCCGCCCGGCGCTCGCCGGGCCGAGGACCGCGACGGCACGTCGTACCGGTCGCCCGGCGCGACCGGGGAGGTTCCCGCAGGGTCCTCCGGCCAGCCGCCGACCTTCTCCGGCCCCGCCTCCGCCACGAGCGGGGGGGCCCATTTCGACCGCACCCCCGCGTCCGCTCCGACGAGCGCGCCCGCCTACGCGCCCCGCCGGTCCGCCCCGGAACCGGTGCCGCCGCCGGCCGAGGCAGCCGCCGACCCCGGGCCGGCCGACGCCGCGCCGGCCGGGCTGCCGCAGCGGGTCCCCGCCGAACCGGACGTGCCCGTCGTGCCGGAGCCGCCCGCCGTGGAACCGCCCGCCGAAACCCCGGAACTCGCCCGTATCGCCACCCACCTGCGCCGCGACGACGAGCCCGCGCCGCTGCGCGAGCGCCCCGAGGGCTTCGACGTCAACGCCATCCTCGACGCGGTCCGCGAGGTGGCCGGCGTCCGGGACGCGGCGCTGCGCCGTACCCCGGCCGGTGCGCACAGCCTCCGGCTCGATCTGGCCGACGGCGCCGACCCGGCCGAGGTGAGCCGGCTGGTGGCCCGCCTGCTCCAGGAGCGGATGGGCCTGGCCGCCGCCCCGCAGAACCTGCCCGGCGCGCCGGCCGTCCCGCCGCCCCCGGTCCGCCGCCGCTCGGCCGCGCCGCGGCCCGCCGAGCCGCGGCCGGCGGAGGACCGGCCGGTCGCGGGCCGGCCGGCCGACGTGCGGGCCGGAGAGAACCACCCCACCGCGCCCGAGTCTCGGGCCGGCCGGCCGGTCGAGGCGCCGGCCGAGGGCGTGGAGCGGGTCACCGAGCCGTCGCGCCGTCGCCGGCAGCCCGCCATCCACCGAGGTCGGGCGGCGGTGGAGGAGTCGTCGCTGACCGCCCCGACCGGTGCGCCCGCCGGCAGCCCGGCGACCCTCGGTACGTCGTACTCCGGCGGCCAGATGACCACGACGGAGACCGCGCCTTCGCGACCGCTGGACACCGGTGGCGCGTCGGGACCCCGGGTGGTGATCGACCACGTCCAGGTGAGCACCTTCGGGCTCGACGCCACCGTGGAGGTACGCCTGATCGCGGGCGACCGCACGGCGGTCGGCCATGCCACCGGGCCGGCCGTCGACGGGTACGTGCTGCGGCTCTGCGCGGTGGCCGCCGCGGCGGCGGTGGACGAGCTGCTCGGCCGGGCCGCCTCGGCCGCGGAGCGGGGGCGGTGCTTCGTCGAGCACGCCGCCGTGCTGCCGTTCGGCAACTGCGAGGTGGCCACCGTGGTGGTGCTGCTGGTCTGCGACGGCTGGGTGGAGCAGCTCGCCGGTTCGGCCCTGGTCGCCGGTGACCCCCGGCAGGCGATGGTCCGGGCGACCCTGGCTGCGGTGAACCGCCGGCTGGAGGCGTTGCTGGCCTGACCGGTGGCGGGTGTCGGGCGGCGTTCGGGTGGGAAGACTGGGTGACATGAAGCGCGCCTCCCTGTGGCCGGACGAGCATCTGCCCGCGCACCACGTCCCACCGCCCTGGCCCGGCCGGGGGGTGCGTCTTGACGGCGCGGTCACCTACGTCCGCGACACCCCGGCCACCGGTCCGGACGCCGAACCGGCGCTCTACGTGCACGGCCTCGGCGGCTCGTCACAGAACTGGACGGACCTGGCCGGCCTGCTCGCGGGACGGCTCGACGGGCAGGCGATCGACCTGCCCGGCTTCGGTCGCAGCGAGCCCGGCCGGCGGTACACCATCCCCGCCTTCGCCGACCGGGTGGTCCGCTGGATCGAGCACAGTGACCGGGGCCCGGTGCACCTGTTCGGCAACTCGCTCGGCGGGGCGGTCTCGGTCCGGGTCGCGGCGCTTCGACCGGACCTGGTCCGCACGCTGACCCTGATCTCCCCGGCGCTGCCGTTCCTCGACTTCCGTCGCTCGTTGCAGGGGCGGATGCTGCCGCTGCTGGCGCTGCCCCTGGGCGAGCGGCTGGTCGCCTGGCACCTGACCCAGCTCGCCCCCGAGCTGATGGCCCAGCAGGTGCTGGAGGCGTGCATCGCCGACCTGACCCGGGTCAGCGAGCAGCGCCGGCAGGAGGCGGTCGAGGAGATCCGGATCCGCTACCAGGCGGCCCATTACGCGGCCGCCTATCTGCGGACCTTCCGTGGCCTGGTCGCCAGCTTCCTGCGGTCGTACCTGCCGGGACCGAACTCGCTGTGGCGGCTGGCCGCCGGCCTGCGAGTGCCCACCCTGGTGGTGGGGGGACGTCGCGACCGGCTGGTCGACGTCCGGGTGGCGCCGCAGGCCGCCCGGGTGATCCCGGACAGCCGGCTGCTGATGCTCGACGGGGTCGGGCACGTGGCCCAGGTTGAGGTGCCCCGCACGGTGGCCCGGGCGGTGCTGGCCCTGCTCGCCGAGGCAGGTGACGGCGCGGCGTCCGCCCCGGCGCTGGCCGGCGACCTCCCGGGCGGTGATCTGCTCACCGGAACGGGGGACGGCGGGCGGCGGCGCGAGGTGGCAGGCTGAGCCGGATGCGCGCCTCCTCCCGCCCCCGCCGTAGTGCCGTGCGCTCCGTCCCCCGTCGTCCGGGCACCAGTCGGCGGCGCTCCGCCCTCGTGGTGCTCGCGTTCCTGGCCGCCGCCGCGGTCGGCGTCGGAGTGGCGGTGCAACGGCCGTCCGCCGGGGCCGAGATGCTGGTCGGTGACGGGTCGGTGGTGCAGCCGCCGACCCCGTCGGACACCCCGTCGCCGTCGGCGAGCCCTTCGCCGACGGCGGACCCGACCCCGCCCCCGCCGCTGCTGACCCTGCCCGGCCCGGTGCCCGCGCACGGTTCGGGCAGCTTCGCGTACGACGCCCGGCCGGGGCCGGTGCTGGGCCGGGCGGGCGGGCTCCGCCGGTTCCGGCTGGCGGTGGAGAACGGCTCGGGGGAGGACGTCCACGCCTTCGGCGACGCCGTGCAGCGGGCCCTCGCCGGGCCGGGGAGCTGGGTGGACGGCGGCCAGGTGCGGTTGCAGCGGGTGGTTCCGGGGGCCCGTTACGACTTCACCATCTACCTGGCCACGCGGGACACCGCCGGGCGGTTGTGCCGGGACGGTGGCATCGACATCCGCAAGGGTGGGGTGCCGTACACCTCCTGCCGGGTGCCCGGCAAGGTGGTGATCAACCTGGACCGCTGGCGGACCTCGGTGCCGCACCTGGTGGCGGCGGAGATGCCGCTGGAGGAGTACCGGCTCTACGTGATCAACCACGAGGTCGGGCACCAGCTCGGGCACCATCACGAGGGCTGCCCGGCGGCCGGCCGGCCGGCGCCGGTGATGCAGCAGCAGACCCTCTTCCTCGACGGCTGCCGGCCGAACCCGTGGCCGTACCTCGACGGCCGACGGTACGCCGGCCCGCCGGTCTGGAAGCCCTGATCGTGGCGATGAAGAGTATTGCGCATAACTGGCGGTAAAAGCGGCTAAATGCCCGAATTGCATGGCACGCTGGTGTCATGACGTCGTCGTCCCCTTCCGACCCGCCTGCCGAGCCCGCGCCGCCATCGACCCCGGCCGTCCGGCCTGGCCGGCTCGACGCCGACCGCCCGCCGGCCCGCCCCGGGGACGGACCACCCGTCCGCCCCGCGCTACGCCGGATGCGACGCCGCCGGCGACGTACCGTCCTGCTCCTGGTCGTCCTGCTCGCGGTGGGCGGCGCCGCGGTCGGCCTGCGCGACCTGGCCCGCCGGTCCGCGGACCCGGCGCCGGCCCCGATGGCGGCGGCCCGGCACGGGCGGGCGGCGAACGCGGCCGGCGCGGGCGGCGGGTATCCGGATGTGGGCTCCGGGCTCTTCGCCGCCGCCGAGGGCCGCTCGCCGGTGCGCGGGTACGGCGGGCCGCTGCGCCGCTACCGGGTCGAGGTCGAGCAGGGCGCCGGGCCGGAAGCCGACGCGTTCGCCGACACCGTGGACGCGGTGCTGGGCGATTCCCGGAGCTGGATCGCCTCGGGCGACCTGCGCGTGCAGCGGGTTCCCGAGGCGGCTGCCGCCGACTTCACCGTCTACCTGGCCACCCCGGCCACCTCGGAGCGGATGTGCGCCGAGGGGGGCCTCAGCACCGAGCGGTACACCTCCTGCCGGCTGCCCGGCCGGGTGATCATCAACCTCGCCCGCTGGATGGAGGCGGTGCCGGACTACGGGGCGCCGCTCGACGTCTACCGGACCTACGTGATCAACCACGAGGTGGGACACGAGTTCGGCGAGACGCACCAGGCCTGCCCCGGGCCGGGCGCGCCCGCCCCGGTGATGCAGCAGCAGACGTACGGGTTGGACGGCTGTGTCGCCAACGCCTGGCCGTACCTGGCCGGGGCGCGGTACGAGGGGGAGTCCATCGACGGGGTCTGAATTATTCCCGGTCCCGCATGTCGGGCGACGTGTCCCTCATCATGGCCGATCCCCACCGTTGCGAGCGACAATGGCGCGGTCCCACCGCCGATCCCGGGGAGTCCACCGTGTCGTTGCCCCCGCTCGTCGAGCCCGCCGCCGAGCTGACCGTAGACGAGATCCGTCGCTACTCGCGTCACCTGATCATCCCCGACGTCGGGGTCGAGGGTCAGAAGCGGCTGAAAAACGCCCGGGTGCTCTGCGTCGGCGCCGGCGGTCTCGGCTCGCCGGCGTTGATGTATCTCGCCGCCGCCGGTGTCGGCACGCTCGGCATCATCGACTTCGACACCGTCGACGAGTCCAACCTCCAGCGGCAGATCATCCACGGCGTCTCCGACGTGGGTCGCTCCAAGGCCGAGTCGGCCGCCGCCTCGATCCGCGAGATCAACCCGCTGGTCAACGTGGAGATCCACAACACCGCGCTGGACCGGGAGAACGTCAAGGAGATCTTCTCCCGGTACGACCTGATCGTCGACGGCACCGACAACTTCGCCACCCGCTACATGGTCAACGACGCGGCGGTGCTGCTCGGCAAGCCGTACGTCTGGGGCTCGATCTACCGGTTCGACGGCCAGGCGTCGGTGTTCTGGGCCGAGCACGGCCCCTGCTACCGCTGCCTATACCCGGAGCCGCCGCCGCCCGGCATGGTGCCGTCGTGCGCGGAGGGCGGCGTGCTGGGCGTGCTCTGCGCGTCCATCGGGTCGATCCAGGTCAACGAGGCGATCAAGCTGCTCGCCGGCATCGGCGAGCCGCTGGTCGGCCGGCTGATGGTCTACGACGCCCTGGAGATGAGCTACCGCAAGATCAAGGTGCGCAAGGACCCGAACTGCGTGCTCTGCGGCGAGAACCCGACGGTCACCGAGCTGCTGGAGGACTACGAGGACTTCTGCGGCGCGGTCTCCGTCGAGGCGCAGGAGGCGGTGCTCGACTCGACCATCACCGCGCTGGAGTTGAAGGAGTGGCAGGACGCCGGCAAGGACATCTTCCTGGTCGACGTCCGCGAGCCCGCCGAGTACGAGATCGTCCGGATCCCCGGCTCGACCCTGATCCCCAAGGGCGAGATCATCTCCGGCGAGGCGCTGGCGAAGCTCCCGCAGGACAAGCAGATCGTGCTGCACTGCAAGTCCGGCGTCCGGTCCGCCGAGGCGCTCGCCGCGCTGAAGGCGGCCGGGTTCCGGGACGCCGTGCACGTCCAGGGCGGGGTGCTCTCCTGGGTCAAGCAGATCGACCCGTCGCTGCCCGCGTACTGAGTGTGAGCGAAAGGGCCCTTCCGGATGCCGGGAGGGCCCTGCGCGTACCCGCCGGTGGGCCGGGCCACCCCTGGCCGAGCTGCTGAGGCGCAGCAACGTTCGCGCAGGTAGCGTCTGCCTCGTGGTCGATTTGGATGCCGCGATCGGCTTCGTCGTGGCGCACGGGGACGCGGTGGACCGCGCCCGTCTCTCCCGGCTGCGCACCGGTACCCCGGTGCCGGCCGCCCTGCTCGACGCGGCCGAGGCCGGGCAGGCACCCGGCGGTGGTTGGCCCGCCGTCCTCGACGGCGGGGTCGCCTCGGTCGACGCCACCTGCTTCCGGCTGGCCGAAGTGGACGATCTCGGCGGACTGGGCCGCCCGGCCGCCCGGCACGCCCTGGACTGGCTGGCCGCCCGGCAGCTCCGCGACGGTGGCTGGGACGAGGACCCGTCGCTGGCCGGCCTCGCCCCCGAGTGGGCCACCCCGGGGGACCCGGAGGCCCGCCTCTTCCTCACCGCCAACGCCGGGTTCTGGCTGACCGTGGCCGGGCTGGACGCCCGCGCCGCCGGGCCGCTCGACCACCGGGTGGGCGGTGCGTACGCCGGCGTGGTGCAGGCGGCGGCGCAGGCGCTGGCCGCGCAGCTCGCCCCGGACGGGAGTTGGCCGTCCTTCCTCCCCGCCGGCTGGCTGAGCGCGGCCGTGCTGCACCGCCAGCGGATGTACTACGAGTCGGCGCGGATCCAGGCGGTGCTGGCCGACCGGATCCCCGAGATGTCCCCGGCCGATGTGGCCTGGCTCGCCGCCACGCTGCGCCGGGTCGAGGTGGGCGAGGAGCAGTGGCTGCTGGTCTCGGCGCGCAAGCGGCTCGGCGAGACCCAGCGCAGCGACGGCGGCTGGGACAGCGACGACGGCCACCAGTTCGACGTGCACACCACGCTGCGGGCGATCCGGGCCTGCCGGTCGGACACCCCGGAGGCTCCGGCCTCCGGCACGGTGTTCCGGTCGCCGCAGCCGGCCGCGCTGCCGTCGCCACCGGTGGTGCCGGCGCCGCGCCCGGCACCTCGGTCGGAGGTGGCGCCCCCGGCGGACGTGGCGCCCCCGGCGGACGTGGCGCCCCCGACCTCGGCCCTGCCGCCGCCCGCCCTGTCCGGGCCACCGGCCACCACGCCACCGACGTCCCCGTTCACCGCGTGGGTCACCGAGCCGTCGGTGGTCGACGAGCCGGATGTCGCCGCGCCGGCGTCCCCCTTCACCCCGTGGCTCGTCGAGCCGGCGGCGGACGTCGAGCCGTCGGCGCGACCGCTGGTGCCGCCGGCCGTGCCGCTGCCGCGGTCGAAGCCGGCCGGGCCGCCGGAGTCCGCGCCGCCGGAGCCGGCCGCACCCACCACCTGACCGGCTGTTCCGCCGGGCAACGGCCGGTTGCGGAGCATGCGGGGGCGTGTCGCCGCAGGTCGGGGCATCGTCGCTGCGGGATGTCCGACCTGCCGCAAGCTGCGAGCCGAACCCGGTCAGCGCAAGTGGCCGTCCCCGGTGACCACGTACTTGGTGCTGGTCAGCTCGGGCAGTCCCATCGGGCCCCGGGCGTGCAGCTTCTGGGTGGAGATGCCGATCTCCGCGCCGAAGCCGAACTCGCCGCCGTCGGTGAACCGGGTGGAGGCGTTCACCATCACGGCCGCCGCGTCCACCCGGGCCACGAACTCCCGGGCCGCCGACTGGGAGTCGGTGACGATCGCCTCGGTGTGGCCGGTGCCGTACCGCCGGATGTGCGCGACCGCCGCGTCGAGCGAGTCGACCACGGCCACCGAGATGTCGGCCGAGAGGTACTCGGTGGCGAAGTCCTCCTCGGTGGCCGGCACGACCGCGCGGGAGTGGGCCGCCACCCGCGCGTCGCCGTGCACGGTCACCCCGGCCTCGGCGAACGCGGCCAGCACCGCCGGCAGGAAGGCGTCCGCGACGTCCCCGTGGACCAGCAGCGACTCGGCGGTGTTGCAGGTGGAGAGGCGCTGGGTCTTGGCGTTCAGGGTGATCGCCACGGCCTTCGCGACGTCGGCGGCGGCGTCCACGTAGACGTGGCAGTTGCCCACCCCGGTCTCGATCACCGGCACGGTGGACTCCTCGACCACGGTCCGGATCAGCGACGCGCCGCCGCGCGGGATCAGCACGTCGACCAGGCCCCGGGCCCGCATCAGCTCCTTCACCGAGTCCCGGGAGGTGGCGTCGAGGAGCTGCACCGCGTCGGCCGGCAGGCCGGCCCCGGCGACCGCGTCGCGGAGCACCGCGACCAGCGCCGCGTTGGAGTGCGCCGCCGAGGAGGAGCCGCGCAGCAGCGCCGCGTTGCCGGACTTCAGGCAGATCCCGGCCGCGTCCACGGTCACGTTCGGCCGGGCCTCGTAGATGATGCCGACCACGCCGAACGGCACCCGGACCTGCCGCAGCTCCAGCCCGTTCGGCAGGGTCGAGCCGCGGACCACCTCGCCTACCGGGTCGGGCAGCGCGGCCATCTGGCGCAACGCGTCGGCGATGCCGGCCACCCGGCCCGCGTCGAGGGCCAGCCGGTCCAGCACGGCCGCGGTCAGCCCGGCCGCCCGCCCGGCCGCCAGGTCCGTCGCGTTCGCGGCCAGGATCTCCGAGGTACGCGCCACCAGCGCGTCGGCCATCGCGACCAGCGCGGCGTCCTTGACCGTACGGGTGGCGACGGCGAGGGCCTCCGCCGCGTCCCGGGCCCGCCGGGCCTGCTCGACGACGCTCATTCCGCACTCCTCACAGCAGTACGAGGTCGTCGCGGTGGACGACCTCCCGTTCGTACGCCGGGCCGAGCGCCGCGGCGAGTTCCGAGGTGGAGCGGCCGAGCAGCCCGGGCAGCTCCACCGCGTCGTAGTTGACCAGTCCCCGGGCGACCGGCGCGCCGTCGGCGTTCACCAGGTCGACCGGGTCGCCGGCGGTGAACGCGCCGTCCACCGCGGTGATCCCGGCCGGGAGCAGGGACTTGCGCCGGCCCACCACCGCCTGCACCGCGCCGGGGTCGAGGTGCAGCCGGCCGCGGGGCGCGGTGGCGTGCGCCAGCCAGAAGAGCCGCGCGGCCGGACGCCGGCTGCTCGGGTGGAAGAAGGTGCCGACCGGCTCGCCGGCGAGGGCCTCGGCGGCCAGCGGCGCGCCGGTGAGCACGACCGGGATGCCGAAGCCGGTGGCGATGCGGGCCGCCTCGACCTTGGTGACCATGCCGCCGGTGCCGACCCCGGCCCGGCCGGTACCGCCGATGTCGACGCCGGCCAGGTCGCCGTCGCCGCGCACCTCGGCGACCCGGGTGCTGCCCGGCCGGGTCGGGTTGCCGCTCCAGAGCGCGTCGACGTCCGAGAGCAGCACCAGCAGGTCGGCGTCGACCAGGGCGGCGACCAGGGCGGCCAGCCGGTCGTTGTCGCCGAACCGGATCTCCTCGGTGGCCACCGTGTCGTTCTCGTTGACGACCGGCACCGCCCGCAGGTCGAGCAGTTTGCGCAGGGTCCGGTACGCGTTGCGGTAGTGCGCCCGCCTGGTCACGTCGTCGACGGTGAGCAGCACCTGCCCGACGGTGCGCCCGTGCCGGGCGAAGCTGGCCGCGTACCGGCCGATGAGCAGGCCCTGCCCGACGCTGGCGGCGGCCTGCTGGGTCGCGAGGTCGCGGGGACGGCGGGGCAGCCCGAGCGGGGCGAGGCCGGCGGCGATCGCGCCGGACGAGACCAGCACCACCTCGCGTCCGTCGGCGGCCAGCGCGCCGAGCGTGTCCACCAGGGTGTCGACCCGGGCGTCGTCGAGGCCGCCCGTCGCCGTGGTCAACGAGGACGAGCCGATCTTGACGACGACCCGGCGGGCCGAGGTGACTGCTTCGCGCACCCGACCATTCTGCGCGTCGCGGTCCGAGGGACCTTGGTGGCTTCCCATATCGTGGCCGGTCATGACGCCTGATGAGTACGTCGAGGCGGTGCTCGACCTGGTCGAGCGCATCCCGCCCGGCCGGGTGATGTCGTACGGGGCGGTGGCCGACGCCCTCGCCGAGCGTTCGGGACGGGCCTCGGCCCGGCTGGTCGGCTCGATCATGGCCCGGCACGGGGGCGCCGTGCCCTGGCACCGGGTGGTCAACTCGGCCGGCCGGCTGCCGCCCGGGCACGAGCGGGAGGCGCGGGCGCGGTTGCGGGCCGAGGGCTGCCCGCTGCGCCCGTCCGGGGTGGACATGGCGGCGGCCTGGTCGCCGGAGGAGGGGATGTGACCCGGGCCATAACATGAGTAGCATTCGGCTCCATGACAGCAACGGGCCTGCCGCGCCGGGTGCACGTCGGGTACGCGACGGGGTCCCTGGTCACCGGGGCGTTCGGGACCGTGCCCGGGCTGCTCCTGCTGCCGTACCTCACCGACACGCTGGGCGTGGCGGCCGGCGTGGCCGCCCTGCTCGTGCTCCTGCCCAAGGCGTGGGACGTGCTGGTCAACCCGGTCGCCGGGCGGATCTCCGACCGGACCCGGTCCCGCTGGGGAGCGCGCCGGCCGTACCTGCTCGGCGGCGGGCTGGCGCTGGCCGTGCTCTTCGCCTCGATCTTCGCGGCGCCGTTGGGGACCGGCCCGGCCGCCGGGGCGTACGTGGCGGTCGCCTTCCTGGCCACCGCCACCGCGTTCGCCTTCTTCCAGGTGCCCTACGTGGCGATGCCGGCCGAGGTGACCGACGACCCGGCGGAGCGTACCCGCCTGATGAGCTGGCGGATCGCGGTGCTGGCGCTGGCCATCCTGGTCTCCGGCGCGGTGGCCCCGGCGGTGGTGACCGCCGGTGGCGACGGCGTGCCGGGGCACCGCTGGATGGGCCTCTTCGTCGCCGCGCTGATCGTGACCGGCACCGTCGGCGCGTTCCTCGGCACCCGCTCGGCACCGGCCGGGACGGTGGGGGAGAGCGAGCCCAGCCTGCGGGCCCAGCTCGCGGTCGCCGGCAGCAACCGGCCGTTCCGGCTGCTGCTGGTCTGCTTCGTGGTGCAGTCCGCCGGGGTGGCCACCGTGCTGGCCGGGGTGAAGTACTTCGCCGACCAGGTGCTGCGCGACCCGGAGACCGGCCCGACCCTGCTCTTCGCCTGCTTCGTCGGGCCGGCGCTGCTGGTCATGCCGCTCTGGACCCGGGTCGGCGCCCGGGTCGGCAAGCGGGCCGCGCTGGTCGCCGCGTCGCTGCTCTTCGCGGCCGGCACGCTGGCCCTCGTCGCGTCCCCGGCGCTGCCGGCGGCCGGGGTGTACCCCGTGGTCGCGCTGATCGGCGTCGGGTACGCCGGCCAGCAGGTCTTCGCCCTCGCCATGCTGCCGGACTGCATCGCATACGACACCGCGCGCACCGGGCGGCGGCAGGCCGGCGTGTTCACCGGGCTCTGGACCGCCGGGGAGACCCTCGGCCTCGCCCTCGGTCCCGGCATCTACGGCCTGGTCCTCCAGCTCTCCGGATACGTCTCCTCGTCGACCGGGGTCGCGGCGGCGCAGTCGGCGGGCGCCCGGCTCGGCGTCCTGCTCGGCTTCACCGTGCTCCCCGCCCTCCTCGTCGCGCTCCCGGTGCTGCTGCTGCGCGGCTACACCCTCCCCCCACTCACCGCCCCCTCCCCCCTGAGCTCCGCCGATCACGGAGTCGTGGTGGGGGAGTAGAACCGCTGAACACCACAGGAAGGGCAGCACATCCCCATGATCGACGAAGGAACGGGCGCGCTGCCCGAGGTCGGGGTGCCCGCGGCGCGGGTGCTCGAGGAGATCCGGGCGCTGCGGGCGGCCGACCGGCCGACGCACGGCGGGCGGCTCTTCGCCTACGTGTACGACCCGGGGGTGGCCGGGCTGGACGAGCTGGCGCAGGCCGCGGACGCGGAGAGCGCGCACGTCAACGGGCTCGACCCGACCGCCTTCCCGTCCCTGCTGGCGATGGAGAACGCCCTCGTCGCGGCGGCGGCCCGGCTGCTCGGCGGCGGCCCGGGCACGGCCGCCCCGGAGGTGGTGGGCAGCGTCACCAGCGGCGGCACCGAGTCGCTGATGCTGGCGGTGAAGGCGGCCCGCGACGCCCGCCCCGACCTCGCCGAGCCGCGGATCGTGGTGCCGGTCAGCGGGCACGCCGCCTTCGCCAAGGCCGCCCACTACCTGCGGGTGGCCCTCGACCAGGTCCCCGTCGACCCGCTGACCCTGCGCCCGGCGCCCGCCGACGTCGCCGCCGCGATCCGGCCGGAGACCGTGCTGGTCGCCGCCTCGGCCCCGTCGTACGCGCACGGCGTGGTCGACCCGGTGGCGGAGATCGCGGCTGTCGCGGCGGCGGCCGGGGTGCGCTGCCACGTGGACGCCTGCTTCGGCGGCTGGACGCTGCCCTGGCTGCGCCGGCTCGGCGCACCGGTGCCGGAGTTCGACTTCGCCGTCGACGGGGTCACCTCGATCTCCGTCGACCTGCACAAGTACGGGTACGCCCCGAAGGGGGTGTCGGTGCTGCTGCACCGCGATCCGGCGCTGCGCGCCCCGCAGTACTTCGCGTACGCCGACTGGCCCGGATACACGATGATCAACCCGGTGATCGCCTCGACCCGCTCCGGCGGGCCGATCGCCGCCGCCTACGCCACCCTGCGGCACCTGGGCGAGGACGGCTACCTGCGGCTGGCCGCGCTGACCCGGGACGCGGTGGCCGGACTGGCCGACGCGGTCCGCCCGGTGGACGGGCTGCGGCTGCTGGCCGAGCCCGAGTCCACCGTGGTCTGCTTCACCAGCGACGACCCGGGACTCGACCTGTTCGTGCTGGTCGACGAGTTGACCGCCCGCGGCTGGCACACCCAGCCGCAGCTCGGGTACGCCGACCTGCCGGCCAGCGTGCACCTCACGGTGACCGCGGCCGTCGCCCCCCGGGTGGCCGAGTTCGGCCCGGCGCTGGCCGAGGCGGTGGCGGCGGCCCGGGCCGCCGGGCCGGTCGAGCTTTCGGCGGAGCTGCGGGCGCTCGCCGGCAGCCTCACCCCGGAGGCGTTGACCCCCGAGCTGGTCGCCCGGCTCGCCGCCGGCCTCGGGCTCGGCGCCGGCCCGGTGACGGACCGGATGGCGGTGGTGAACACCCTGCTCGACGCCGCGGCGCCGGCACTGCGCGAGCGGCTGCTGGCGGAGTTCGTCGGCCTGCTGCAACGTCCGTCCTGGTGACGGCCGCGGGGGCGTCCGTCGGACACCCCGCGGCTCCACTCATCCGGCGAGGCGCACCTGGGTCCAGTTGTCCTGCGGTGTCAGATCCCGCCAGTACCGCAGGTCGTCGTCGTAGTGGACCGCCCGGACCATCCGGGCGTCGGGTGGGCCGGCCGGGCCGTACCGGTACCGGAAGGTGTAGGTGATCTGCTTCCCCGCGGCCAGGCCGGGCAGCATGCACGGGGGCCAGTCGCTCCGCCCGTTGTCCGGCTCGCAGCTGTCCCAGGCGCCGCCTTCCGGCGTCCCGACGAAGTTCAGCTCGAACAGGGCGAGCCGGGGCACGTCCACCCGGCCACGGTTGCTGACCGTCACCTTGACGGTGCCCTCCCGCGCGCCGGTGCCGTCCGCCGGTCCGAGGATGAGCGGTCCGGCGGTCACCCGGAGATCGGTCAGCCGCGGGTCCCTCCCCCACCCGGTCGGGCCGCCGTTCTGGGCGAACCGCGTCCCGTCCCAGCCGTACGTCCGCCACTGCTGGCGAGCCCAGTAGGCCGGGGTGGAGCAGCAGGGTTGCAGGTCGGCGACCTTCACCCGGACCGACCCGTCCGGCACCGAGACGGCGAGCAGGTCCTCGACGGCCTCCGGGCCCTCCCCTTCGGTGCGGACCACCCGACCCACGGTGACGATCCGGTCCTGACCGTCCCGGTCGAACACCACCACCTGCTTCGCCGACGCCTCACCTATCCGGCAGCCGAGCAGCGCGGCGGTCTCCTGCGCGCCGTCGGCGTCCACGTCGCCGTAGGTCACCTCGATCAGGTAAGGCTTCTGCACTTCCTTGGTGCTGCCGGGCAACAGCCGTACCCCGGCGTTGTCCGCACAGTTGCCACCGAACCAGTCCGGCAGGTCGACCCGGGCGGCCAGCAGTTGTTTCTCGCTGATCCGGCCGTCCGGCGCGTCCGGGGTGCGGCTGGCCGAGGGCGTCGGGGCCGGGCTCACCGACGGGCTCACCGACGGTGACGGTGTCGGCTCGGCGGTCGGGGTGACGGCCGGCGGCAGCGGCGGATCCCGCCGCAGCGCCGCCCCGGCCGCGATCGGGGCCACCACCAGCACCACCGCCAGGGCCGCTCCGGCGGTCACGGCCGTGCGGCGGCGGCGCCGCAGGGTGCGCCGGGCGGCCTCCGGGCCCGGCCCGTCGATGTGCGTCGTCAGCTCTCCGCGGTACGTCTCGAAGCGCGCCCGCAGCGGGTCCCGGTCAGACATCGCCGACCCCCTCGGTGTTGTCGTTGAGCAAGGTGGCCAGGGCGGCGCGGCCCCGGTGCAGCCAGGACTTGACGGTGCCTTCCGCCACCCCTTCCTGGAGTGCGATCTGCGCGACCGACAGGTCGGCCAGGTAGTGCAGCACGATGGCCCGCCGCTGGTTGGCCGGTAACTCGGCGAGCGCCCGGTCGATCGCGACCCGGTCCGGGCTCGGCCCCGCCACCTCCGGCTCCTGCCGCCGCTGCCGTAGCAGGTGGTTGCGGGCGGTGCGGAGCCGGCGCCACCGGCTGCGGGCCAGGTTCCACGCGACCTGGCGTACCCACGCAACCGGGTCGTCGTAGCGGGCCAGCCGGTCCCACCGGGCCAGCGCCCGGCAGAACGCCTCCTGCGCGAGGTCCTGCGCCTGGCCCAGATCCCCCGTGTACGCCCAGAGCTGGGTTGTCACGCTGCGGAAGTGCGCATGGTAGAAGCCGTCGAAGGTGGGTGGCCCGGGAGATCTCCCGAGCTCGGCCGGCGGCGGTTCGGCGGCGCGGGCCCTCATCCTCACAGTCACTGTCCCTCCCCGTGTGGGCCGCCGGGCGGTCCGGCGTCGATAACACTCCATGCCGCCCCGCCCGGTTGCGCCCGTCCACCCCGCTTTCCGCCGGCCGATCCTGGACGGTTTCCGTTCCCGGCGGACGGCAACTGTCCAAGATCCGCGCGACCGCCCGCCCCGGCGAGGCGGGCGAGACGGAGGTGGGCCGGTTGCGCGGGCCGCCTTCGCCGGGGTTGTGGTTGACTGTCATGTCGAGGACAGGTGAGGGAGGCCCGAGGTGCAGCTGCCGGCGGTGCTCGGCGAGCCGATCCGGTTCGTGCTGAACTGGGGCCGCCGCTACTCGCTCTGGGTGTTCAACTTCGGCCTGGCCTGCTGCGCCATCGAGTTCATCGCCACCAGCATGGGCCGGCACGACTTCATGCGGCTGGGCGTCATCCCGTTCGCCCACGGTCCCCGGCAGGCCGACCTGATGGTGGTCTCCGGCACGGTCACCGACAAGATGGCCCCGGCGATCAAGCGCCTCTACGACCAGATGCCCGAGCCGAAGTACGTGATCTCCTTCGGCGCCTGCTCCAACTGCGGCGGCCCGTACTGGGACTCGTACTCGGTGACCAAGGGCGTCGACCAGCTCATCCCGGTCGACGTCTACGTGCCCGGCTGCCCGCCCCGGCCCGAGGCGCTGCTGCACGGCATCCTCCGCCTGCAGGAGAAGATCGCCGCCGAGGAGTCCGGCCTCGGCGGGGTCAGCCGCCCGGACCGGCTCACCCCGCCGGTGGACGCGTCGCCCGCCGACGGCCGCACCGTCACCCGCCCGGTCGAGTCGCTCACCGCCCCGCCCATCCGCCGCCCGGCGTCCTGAGCACGTCGGGCCTGCCGAGCCACCCGCCGCGCCCGGAGCCGCCGGCCGGTGGCCGAGCCCGTCGACCGAAAGCGGACCGGCCAGCGCCCGACCACCGGCCGACCGGATGATCTTCAATGTCGACGGGGATCGCTATCTTGTCTGCCATGAGAACCATGCGGGCAACGGGGGCCGCCCTCCTGGCGGCGCTCGCCACAATCCCTCTATCAGCTGCTCCGGCTGCCGCCGACACCGTCGGCTACACCGGGCTGGTCAGTGACGTCGACGGCGCACCCGTCGCGAACGCCTGCTTCGCCCTGCACACCTCACCGACCGTGGTCGCCGCCGAGTACTGCTCGGACGCGGAGGGCCGCTACACCATTCCGGGCGTGGCCGGCGCCCCCAGCTACAAGATCCGGATGCACGTCGAGGGCTTCCGCACCGAGTGGTGGTACCGCGCCCCCGACTACCTCAACGCCAACTCCGTCGCCATCCCGACGTACGACCTGATCGAGCAGAACGTCACCCTCGACCGCGGCTCCGCCGGCATCAGGGGCCGGATCACCGACGAGACCGGCGCGCCGGTCGACTCCACCGTCACCATCTACGACGAGGACTCCAGCTACGAGGCCATCGCGTACACCTGGGATCTCGGCGACGGGCGCTACCAGATCGACAACGTCCCGCCCGGCCGCTACCGGATCTCCGTCTACGACAACGTGCGCGGTTACCAGTGGGTGCCCCGGCAGGAGACCCGGGACGCCGCCACCGTCTTCGACGTCGCCGACGGTGACTCCCTGGTGGTCGACGAGCAGTTGCTGCCGCTCGGCGAGATCGAGGCCCGGGTGACCGACGCGGTCACCGGCGCGCCCGTCCCGCGTCCCTGCCTGTACGTCTTCGGCGGGCACGACGGGTCGGTCTGCGGCACCGACGGCCTGGTCCGGGTCCCCGACGTGCAGCCGGGCAGTTGGGAGACGGAGGTCACCGGCGGCGCCTCCTACTTCCCGGCCGACCCGAGGCCCACCATCGACGTGCAGCGTGGCCAGGTCACCAAGGTCTCCTACGCGCTGCGGCCTGGCGCGGCGATCGCCACCACCGTCCGGGACGCGGCGACGTCCGCCCCGGTCGACGGGATCTGCGTGCACCTGGTCAAGCCGAGGTGGGGCGGCCAGTCCGCCCACATGCCCCGGTACTGCTCCGGCGCGGACGGCCACCTGGAGGTCGGGCCGTTCGAGGACACCGAGCTGGGCACCTGGCAGCTCTACGCCTTCCAGGCGACCAACCCGTACGACCCGCCCGCCAAGCGCTACGGCGACCAGTGGGTCACCGCCGACGGCGGCAGCGGCGACCAGCGCGAGGCGCTGCTGGTGACGTTCAAGGCCGGGCAGACCATCACCCTGCCCGCCATCCGGGTCGACCCGCCGGGCACCATCACCGGCACGGTCCGCAACGCCTCCGGTGCGGTGGTCCCGGGCGTCTGCACGTACCCGTTCGCGTTCAACCCCGGCCAGGGCGCCATCTTCGGCAAGAACTGCGCCAACGCGGAGGGCCGCTACACCATCGACGCGTTGGGCCCGTACCGCTGGCCGGTCGAGTTCGCGCCGACCACGAACAGCGGATACGCGTGGCAGTGGTCCGGCGACGTCGCCGACCGGTACGCCGCCACGTACACGCAGGTCAGTCCGGGCGGCACGGCGACCGTCGACGCCAAGCTGGTCACCGGCGGGGTGCTCGCCGGCACGGTGACCGACCCGGCCGACCCGTGGGCCAGCGGCTACGTCTGGACGTACAACGCGCGCACCGGTGACGTCGCGGCCAACTCCGGCTACTTCAGCAACGGCAGCGGCGGGTCCTTCACCGCCGCGGGGCACCGCACCCAGGACGTCTATGTCCAGTACTTGGTGAACAAGGACTGCTGGTACGGCGTCCGGAGCGCCACCACCGTGCAGGTCAAGGCCGGCGCGACCACCACCCTCGCGATGGACAGCACCCGGACCTGCGGCCGCTCGCCCGTCGTCGCCTCCCAGTCCCGCACCAGCGCCGCGGGCTGACCGGGCATCCGTCCGCCCGGGTGGCCGGTCCGGTGGGTACGTCCCGCCGGACCGGTCCACCCGGGCGGCTCGGGCGGCCGAGGGCCGCCGCCGGCGGCCGAGGTCCGGCCTGCGGGCCAAGACCCCGCTGCCGTCGTACAACCTCCTCCTGGAGGGGCACAGCCAGGCGCTGGAGAACGACGTCGTCATCCACATGAAGCAGGCCCAGGTCCCGGCCGTGGCGCGGCACATCGACGACGAGCAGGTCCGGTCGTACTTCCGCCACCAGGGGCACCGGACCGCCGCGTCGCAGCGGGCGTTGCAGGCTTCGTCGACTACCTGGTCGACTGCGCGCACGCGCACGGGATCCGGGCCCGGCGGACCATCAGCTCTTCGTGGACCTGTTCCGCAACGGCTGGCTCCCCGGCGTCTGACCGGTCTGGCGGGGCGGCGGCGCCCGCCCGTCACTGG
Source organism: Micromonospora mangrovicola (assembly GCF_047200535.1). NCBI lineage: Bacteria > Bacillati > Actinomycetota > Actinomycetes > Micromonosporales > Micromonosporaceae > Micromonospora > Micromonospora mangrovicola. Next base: position 20,469 of record NZ_JBJZOG010000002.1, read on the forward strand.
GCGAAGTCCAGCACCACCTTGATGTCCTCGCCGCCGGAGGTGTAGGCGTCGGCGTACTCCGAGACCGGCACCCGGCGGGTGATCAGCGAGTTCAGCCAGGACTGGTCGGCCCGGGCGAGCGCCTCGGCGGCGAGGTCCCAGTGCCGCCGGTTGGCGTTCACCGAGCCGAAGACCACGTTGTTCTCCAGCACCAGGGCCCGGTTGAGCGCGCCCGCGTCGAAGTCGATGGTCCGGCCGCCGCTGGACACGCCGGTCAGGCAGACGATGCCGGTCGGCCCGACCTTGCACATCGCGTCGAGCACCACGCTGGGCGCGCCGGTGCACTCGACCACCACGTCCGGCTCGAGGTCCAGCTCGCCCACCGGCGAGGTGTGGTATGTCGCGCCGAGCGACCGGACCAGGCCCGGTTTGGGGCCGGTGGTGTTCCGGTCCAGCACGTGCACCGACAGCCCGCGCTGGCTGGCCAGCAGCGCCGCCAGCAGACCGATCGGCCCCGCCCCGGTGATCAGGACGCTGTGCGGCTTCCACTCGGCCCGGGAGCCGATCCGCTCGATGTGGTCCCACGCCTTCGCCACCACGCTGGTCGGCTCCAGCAGCGTCCCGACCGGGGCGAGCACCGGGTCCAGGCCGACGGCGAACTTGGGCTGCACCCGCCAGCGGTCCCGGGCGAAGCCGGACAGCCCCTTGATGCCGTGCTCGGTGTACTGGCCGTTGCGGCACATGTCCCACTCGCCGACCGCGCAGTTCGGGCAGGGCAGCGGGTCGGGGTGCCGGACGACGCCGGCGACCAGGTCGCCGGGCTGCAGGGTGCCCGTCGGGTCCTCCAGCACCCGGCCGAGCGACTCGTGCCCCAGCACCAGGCGCTCCTGGCCGGGCGGCGCCTCGCCGTACGAGCCCGAGATGATCTCCTGATCGGTGCCGCAGATCCCCACCGCCAGCGCCTGCACGAGGATCGCGCCCTCCTCCGTGGCCGGCTCCGGCCACTCGTCCGTCAGCCGCAGCGAGTCGGGTACCCCGGGAGTCACAGTCACAGCGCGCACGGTGTTCATCTTTCCCGCCGGAGGGCCGCCCGGCGGGCAAAGCGGCGGATCCCGACCGCAGGTGCGGAGACGGCGTCCGGGCGGGCCGCCGCCCCGCCGGACCCAGCCCGGACCCCGCCGGGGCCTCGGCTCGCCCGGGCGAGCCCGACGGCGCAGGCCCTAGGATCAGCGGCATGACTCCGGAAGAGGTCGGCCGACGGGTGGTCGCTCTGCTCGCGCCGGTGGCGGCCACCGCGTCGGTCTCCGGCGGTCAGGGGTACGCGCGGGCCACTCTCGACGTGCCGCCGGTGAGCTGGCGGGACGCGGTCCGCGCGGTCCGCGACGACGCCGAGCTGAGCCTCGACTTCTTCGACTGGCTGTCGGCGGTCGACGAGCTGACCGAGGGCTTCGACGTCGTGGTCCATCTCTGGTCCACCCGGCACCGGCACGGGCTGCTGCTGCGCACCCGGGTTCCCCGGGACACGCCGACCGTGGCGTCGCTGGTCGACATCTTCCCCGGCGCGGCCTGGCACGAGCGCGAGACGTACGAGATGTTCGGCATCGCCTTCGACGGGCACGGCGAGCTGCGCCCGCTGCTGCTGCCGCCCGAGTTCGAGGGACACCCGCTGCGCAAGGAGTTCGTGCTCGCTTCCCGGGTCGCCAAGCCCTGGCCGGGCGCGAAGGAGCCGGGCGAGTCCGAGGCGGGCGGCGGCCGGCGGCCGATGCGCCCGCCGGGCGTGCCGGCGCCGGGGGAGTGGGGCGTGATCCCCACCCCGGCCGGCGCGGCCGGGGTGGGCGAGGGCCCGCGCGGGGGTACGCCGGCCCGCCCGGCCCGGGAACGCCCCGCCCGCCCGGCCCCGGGCGAGCGTCCGGCGCGGCCCGGCGGCGCGGGCGCGGCCCGGCCGACCCCCGGCGAGCGCCCGACCGGTCCGGCGCGGCGGGAGCCGGTGGACGAGGCCGGCCCGCTCGGGCGTCCGGCCCCGGGTGAGCGCCCGACCGGCCCGGCGCGGCAGGAGCCCGCTCCCGACGCCACGCCCGAGCAGGGGGAGGCCTGATGCCCGCCTGGTTGGAGCTGGTGCTCCGGGTGGTGGGTGTGCTGGTCGCGTTCCTCACCCTGCCGCTGATCGTCGGGCAGACGGAGCACAAGGTGATGGCGCACATGCAGGGCCGGCTCGGTCCGATGTACGCGGGTGGCTTCCACGGCTGGGCGCAGCTGGTGGCCGACGGCATCAAGTTCGTGCAGAAGGAGGACGTCACCCCGCGCGACGCGGACCGGCCGGTGTTCCGGCTGGCCCCGGCGGTGGCCCTGGTGCCGTACCTGCTCGCCCTGCTGGTGATCCCGCTCGGCCCCGGCGACCTGGTCGGGCAGCCGCTGGACATCGGCCTGTTCTTCGTGCTCGCGGTGGTCGGCATCGGGGTGCTGGCGGTGCTCATGTCGGCCTGGGCCTCGGCGAACAAGTACAGCCTCCTCGGCGGGCTGCGCGGCGCCGCCCAGCTGCTCGGCTACGAGCTGCCCCTGGTGCTCTCCGCCGCCTCGGTGGCGATGGCGGCGGGGACGCTCAGCCTGTCCGGCATCGTCGAGGCGTGGCACCCGTGGTGGCTGCTCTGGCAGGCCCCGGCCCTGGTGGTCTTCTTCGTCGCCGGGCTGGCCGAGATCCGACGGCCCCCGTTCGACATGCCGGTGGCCGACTCCGAGCTGGTCTTCGGCTACATGACCGAGTACACCGGCCTGCGTTTCGCGTTCTTCCTGCTCGCCGAGTACGTCGGCATCGTGGTGATCGCCGCGCTGACCACCGTGCTCTTCCTCGGCGGCTGGCAGGGCCCGTTCGCCGACGCCCAGCTCGGCTGGCTGTGGACCCTGCTCAAGGTGTTCGCCGTGGCGTTCGTGATCATCTGGCTCCGGGTGTCCTACCCGCGCCTGCGGGAGGACCAGCTCCAGCGCCTCTGCTGGCTGGTGCTGGTTCCCCTCGCCCTGGCCCAGCTCGTCCTCACCGCCGCCGTCCGCCTGGCCATGTGACCCCGTCCGCCGCGCGGGTTGCGGCGGGTCGCGGTGTCCCCGTTCGTGGACGCCGAGACCTGCCGCAACCGGTGCCGATCAAGCCTGCTCAGTGCAGCGGGGTGTGTGCGGGGTCGACGCGCTCGGCGGGCGGGGGCGGGGGCGGCGGGGTGCCGTCGCCGAACGGGCGGCCGCCCAGCTCCTCGCGGTCGTGCGGGGTGAGCCAGTTCGACAGGTCGGGGCCGAGCGGCACCACCCCGGTCGGGTTGATGTCCCGGTGCACCTCGTAGTAGTGCCGCTTGATGTGGTCGAAGTCGATCGTGTCGCCGAAGCCGGGGGTCTGGAAGAGGTCCCGCGCGTACGCCCAGAGCACCGGCAGCTCGGTCAGCTTCTGCCGGTTGCACTTGAAGTGGCCGTGATAGACCGGGTCGAAGCGGACCAGCGTGGTGAAGAGCCGGACGTCCGCCTCGGTGATCGTGTCGCCGACCAGGTAGCGCTGCCCGGCCAGCCGTTCGCCCAACCGGTCCAGCCGGTCGAAGAGCCGGTGGTACGCCCGCTCGTACGCCTCCTGGCTGCCGGCGAAGCCGCACCGGTAGACCCCGTTGTTGACGTCCCGGAAGACCACGGCGTTGACCTCGTCAATTTCTTCCCGCAGCCGCTCCGGGTAGAGCTCCGGCGCCCCGGGCCGCTGGTACGCGGTCCACTCCGTCGACAGGTCCAGGCTCATCCGCGCGTAGTCGTTGGTGACCACTTGCCCGGTCGGCACGTCCACGAGCGCCGGCACGGTGATGCCCCGGTCGTACCCGGGGAACCGCTTGAAGTACGCCTCGGCCAGCCGTTCGATGCCGAGCACCGGGTCCCGGCCGTCCGGGTCCAGGTCGAAGGTCCAGCTCCGCCGGTCGTGGGTCGGCCCGGCCACCGCCATCGAGATGGCGTCCTCCAGCCCGAGCAGCCGGCGGACGATGATCAGCCGGTTCGCCCACGGGCAGGCCCGGCTCACCGCGAGCCGGTACCGCCCGGGCTCCACCGGCCAGCCGTCCCGCCCGTCGGCGGTGATCCTGGTGGCGATGTAGCGCTGGTCGCGGGTGAACTCGCCGCCTGGCTCCACATACTTGCCGCCGGTGCGGTTGAGGATCTCGTCGTCTTTGCCGCCCACGCCGCCTCCCAAGAGGTTGTCCCGTTCCCATCATGGTCGTTCCGGCGGCAACCGGCAGGCGGAGCCCGAAGGAACGGGGCTAGGCTGCCGCGGTGACCGATGTGGAGGCGGCGGCCCGGCGCTTCATCGCCGACGTGTGGAACGCCGGCCGCGAGGAGAGCGCGTACGACCTCATCGCGGCAGACTGCCCGGGGCTGGGCGGGACCGGGCCGGAGGCCACCTTGGCCTGGCACCGCGACCGGCGGGCGGCCTTCCCCGACCTCCGTTACAAGGTCGTTGAGTTGGTGGCCGCCGGCGACCGGGTGGCCGTGCACTGGCGGGCCGCCGGCACCCAGGCCGGCCAGTTCGGCCCGGTGCCGCCCACCGGCCGGGTGGTCAGCTACTCGGGGGCATCCTTCCTGCGCTTCGACGAGGCCGGCCGGATCGTCGACGTGTGGAGCGTCAACGAGCTGTTCCAGGTGCTTCAGCAGCTCGGCGTGGAGATGATCCCGCCCGCCTGAACGCACGACAGGCCCCAGCCGCCGGGCGACCGGACCGGCGGTGCCGGTTCGGCCCGCGGCGAATGCCCGCGCCCCGACCGGGCGGCCGGGCCACCCAGCGTCCGCCAAGAGCCGGCCCGCGTCCGCCAAGAGCCAGGGGGTGGTCGCGCGGGCCGGGGGCACAGGGCAGGATGGGCGGCATGAGCGAGCGGAGCGGACTGCCCGGCGAGGGGCTGGTGAAGGGGCTGGCGGTCACGTTGCGGACGATGACCCGCCGCTCGACCACCCAGCAGTACCCGGACGTCGCACCCGAGCTGCCGCCGCGCTCGCGTGGCGTGATCGCGCTGCTGACGGAGAACTGCACGGTCTGCATGCTCTGCGCCCGGGAGTGCCCGGACTGGTGCATCTACATCGACTCGCACAAGGAGGAGGTGGCGGTGCCCGGCGCCGCCCGCCCCCGCCAGCGCAACGTCCTCGACCGGTTCGACATCGACTTCTCGCTCTGCATGTACTGCGGCATCTGCGTCGAGGTCTGCCCCTTCGACGCGCTCTACTGGTCACCCGAGTTCGAGTACGCCGAGTACGACATCAAGGACCTGCTGCACGACAAGGACCACCTCGGCGAGTGGATGGCCACCGTGCCGCCGCCGCCGGCCCACGACCCGCACGGCGAGCCGTCCAAGGAGGAGACCACCGCCGCCCGTAAGGCAGCGGCTCCCGCCGCGCGTCCGGACCGGGTACGCCCCGCGCCGGGCACGGAGCAGGGAGGGGCGCCGGTATGACGGGAGCGGACGTGCTGCTGCTCGCCCTCGGCGCGGTCGCGGTGGGCGCGGGCGCGCTGGTGGTGGGCACCCGGCACCTGGTCCGGGCCGGCCTCTGGCTGGTGGTCTGCCTGGGCGCGCTGGCCGGTGACTACCTGGTGCTCACCGCGGAGCTGGTGGCCTGGGTGCAGGTGCTCATCTACGTCGGTGCGGTGGTGGTGCTGCTGCTCTTCGCGGTGATGCTGACCCGGGCCCCGATCGGCGCCTCCGCCGACCTGGACCGGCCCGGCTGGCCGGCCGCGCTGGTCGGCGGCGGCAGCGGCCTCGGCCTCGCGGTGCTGCTGGTCGACGCGTTCCGCTGGTCCCGGGTGGAGCTGCCCGCCGCGGGGACCGCCGACCGCCTCGGTGAGCAGGTCTTCCGCTCCTGGGTGCTGCCGTTCGAGGTGCTCTCGGTGCTGCTGCTCGCCGCCCTGGTCGGGGCGATCGTCCTGTCCCGCCCGGAGATCGGCCGCCCCGGCACGACGCCCGCCGGCGCGCCGGCCGGGCGGGGTCGACCGGGTGGCCCGCCGCCCGGCGGTCCGGGCATCCCCACGTCCGGCACCGGCGCGGCCCGGCCCGAGCCGACCGTCGCCGCCCCCGTCGAGGAGGGTGTGTGAGACCGGTTGTCCCGTACGTCACCGCGGCGCTGCTGTTCGGCCTCGGCGGCTACGGCGTGCTGCGCCGCCGCAACGCCGTCCTGGTGCTGATGGCCGTCGAGCTGATGCTCAACGCGGTCAACCTGATCCTGGTCACCGCCGACACCACGGTCCGGGCCCGGCTGCCGCACTCCGGTCAGGTCTTCGCGCTCTTCGTGATCGTGCTCGCCGCCGCCGAGATCGGCGTCGGGCTGGCCATCGTGCTCCAGCTCTACCGGCTGCGGGCCAGCGTCACCGTGGACGACGTGCCGCTCAGCGAGCCGCCGGTGCCGGTGGCCACCGGTCCGGGCCGCGGAGACGCCACGCCTCCGGTCGGCGACCTGCCGTCGACGGGGCGCGGCGTCGACGGACCGGAGGGGGACAAATGACCGGACTGCTCGCGGCGGCGCTGCCCGGCGTACCCCTGGTCGCCGGTCTGCTCGGATTGCTGCTGCCGCCGTCACCGCGGGGCGCGGCGACCGGCGAGGACCGGGCCCGGCGGGCGGCGATCGCGCTCGGCGTGTCCGGCGCGGCGGTCGCCCTGGTCGCGGCGGTGGCGTTGCTGGCCCGGGTGGACCACCCGGTCGAGGCCGGCACCACCTGGGTCGACCTCGGCGGGCTGCGGGTCACCCTCGGCTACCGGCTGGACGGCGCGGCGGTGCTGGTCGCCACGGCGGTCGCCGCGGTGGCCCTGGCCGTGCAGGTCTACTCGATCGGCTACCTGAAGCGCGGCCCGCACGACGACATCGAGGTGGACCACCGCTACCCGCCGTACGCGGCGCAGATCAGCCTCTTCACCGCCGCGATGCTGACCGTCGTGGTCGCGGGTGACCTGATCCTGCTGCTGGTCGGCTGGGAGGTGATGGGCATCTGCTCCTATCTGCTCATCGCCCACGACCGGCGGCTGCCCGAGGCGCCCGCCGCCGCGATGAAGGCGTTCCTGGTCACCCGGGTGGGTGACGTCGGTTTCCTGCTCGGTATCGCGCTGCTCGGCGCTTCCGCCGGCAGCTTCCGGATCGCCGACGTGCTCGCCCACCAGCACTCCACCGTCACGCTCACCGCCGCCTGCCTGCTGCTGCTCGGCGGGGTGGCCGGCAAGAGCGCCCAGTTTCCGCTGCACACCTGGCTGCCGGACGCGATGGCCGGCCCCACGCCGATCTCCGCGTTGATCCACGCCGCCACCATGGTCGCCGCCGGGGTGTACGCGGTGGCCCGGCTCTTCCCGCTCTTCGCGCAGGCCCCGGCCGCGCTCGCGGTGCTCGGCGTGATGGCCGCGGTCACCCTGCTGCTGGGCGCGTTCGCGGCCACCGCGCAGGACGACATCAAGCGGGTGCTGGCCTGGTCGACGGTCTCCCAGATCGGCTACATGACCGGCGCGCTCGCCGTCGGGGCCCCCGCCGCGGCCCTGTTCCACCTGCTCAGCCACGCCGCCTTCAAGGCGCTGCTGTTCCTCGCCGCCGGTGCGGTGATCCACGCGGTCGGCACCACGCTGATGTCCCGGATGGGTGGCCTGCGGGCCGGCATGCCGGTGACCTTCTGGTGCATGGTGATCGGCCTCGGCGCGCTCGCCGGGGTGCCGCCGCTCTCCGGCTTCTGGAGCAAGGACGGAGTGCTGGCCGCCGCCGAGGCCGCCGCGCTGGAGGGCGCCGGCCCGGCGCCCGCCTGGGTGGGCTGGCTGGTCTGGCTGGCCGGGCTGCTCGGCGTCGCCGTCACCGCCTGGTACGCGACCCGCCTGCTGCTGCGCACCTTCCTCGGCGACACCCGCATCCCGCTCGCCGACCCGCACGACCCGCCGGCGGTGTTGCGCTGGCCGGTGCTGCTGCTCGCCTTGCCGGCCACGCTGCTCGGCCTGGCCGCCTTCACGCCGTGGTTCGCCGACCGCCTGCGCGCGCCGGCCGATGCCACCGGCGAGGCCGTCGAACTGGTCCACCTCGGGCCGAACCTGCTGCTCCCGCTGGTGCTGCTGGTGGCCGGCGCGGGCGTCGCCTGGGCCGGCTGGCGCCGGGACCCGGCCACCGACCCGGCCCGCTTCCTGGGTCCGCTGCGGCCGGTCTTCGCCCGGGCGTTCCGGCTCGACGACGTGCAGCGCGCCCTCGTCGTACGCCCGACCACCGGGCTCGCCCGCCTGGTGCGCGCGGGGGACGAGCTCGGCGTGGACGGGCTGGTCGAAGGGAGCGGGCGCGCGGCGGTGGAGCTGGGTGGTGGGCTGACCGCCCTGCACCGGGCGGCGCTGCCCCGCGCGGCGGCCGGCGTGCTGGCCGGTGCGCTGCTGATCGGTCTCGCCGTCGCCCTGATCGGGGGCCTGACATGAGTTTCGGACAGTTCCTGCTGGTCGCGGTGCTCGCGCTGCCCGCGTCGGGCGCCGTCGCCGCGGCCCTCGTCCCGGGTGACCGGGCGGGTCGCCTGGTGGGCACGGTCGCCGCCGGCCTGACCCTGCTCGCCACCCTCCCGCTGGTCGGCGGCGACCACGGCTGGTTCGGCTACGGCCCGCGCCCGGGGGTGCAGCCCTGGCACCGGCTCGACCTGCCCTGGGTGCCCGGCCTGAACCTCCGCTTCCACCTGGGCGTGGACGGCATCTCCTGGCCGCTGGTGGTGCTGACCGCGCTGCTCACCCTGCTCTGCTGCGGGTACACGCTGTGGCGGGTGCCCGGGGGCGGCGGCAGCGGGCGGGCCCTGGTGGCGCTGCTGCTGGTGGTCGAGGTGGGCATCCTCGGCACCTTCCTCGCCCTCGACCTGGTGCTCTTTTTCCTCTTCTTCGAGGTCGTCCTGCTGCCCATGTACGCGGTCATCGCCGGCTGGGGCGGCGACGACCGGCGGCGGGCGGCCCGCAAGTTCGCCCTCTACACCCTGTTCGGCTCGGTGCTGCTGCTGGTCGGCGTCTACGTGGTGGTCGCCGCCGCCGGCACCGCCGACCTGGTGACGTTGACCGGCGGCGCCGGGCTCCCCCGGGGCACCCAGCTCGCCGCGTTCACCCTGCTGGCGCTCGCCTTCGCGGTGAAGAGCCCGCTCTGGCCGCTGCACTCCTGGCTGCCGGACGCGCACACCCAGGCGCCCACCGTCGGCAGCGTGATCCTCGCCGGCGTGCTGCTGAAGATGGGCACCTACGGGCTGATCCGGGTGGCGGTCGGGGTGGCCCCGGAGGGCGCCCGGTGGGCCGCCCCGGCGCTCGGGGTGCTCGCCGTCGCGGCGATCCTGGTCGGTGGGTTGGTCTGCCTGGCCCAGGACGAGCTGAAGCGGCTGATCGCGTACTCCAGCGTCGGGCACATGGGCTTCGTGCTGCTCGGGGTCGCCACGCTCACCGCCACCGGCCTGCAGGCGGCGCTGATCGGCAACATCGCCCACGGCGTGATCACCGGGCTGCTCTTCTTCCTGGCCGGGGCGGTCAAGGACCGGACCCGCACCGGCGCGCTGGCCGAGCTGTCCGGGCTGCGGGAAACCGCGCCCCGGCTGGCCGGGCTGCTGGGCTTCGCGGCGATCGCCTCGCTCGGCCTGCCCGGGCTCGCCGGCTTCTGGGGCGAGGCGTTCGCCGTGGTGGCCGCCGTCCGGCGGGGCGGCGGGCTGTGGACCACCCTCGCCGTGCTGGCCGCGCTGGGTGGCGCGCTGGCCGCGGCGTACTTCCTGCGGCTGCTGCGCCGGGTCACCCACGGACGGCCGAGCCCGGCGGTCGCCGGTGTCGCGCCGGGGCTGGCCGGGGCGGAGGTGACCGCCTGGGCGCCGCTGGTGCTGCTCGCCCTCGCCGTCGGCCTGGTCCCGGCGCTCGTCCTGTCGTACACCTCCGGCCCGGTCGGCGCCCTGCTGGGAGTGGTCACCAAATGAGTCTGGTGCAGAGCGTGGACCACGTGGCGTTGCTGCCGGTCTACCTGGCGGGCGGCACGGCCGTCCTGGTGCTGCTGGCCGACCTGCTGGTGGCCCGCGCCGCGGTGACGGTGGCGGTGGCGGCGGCCGGGTCGGCGGCCACCGCGCTCGGCGCGGCCCTGGCCGGTGCCGGGGGCGAGCGGCGCACCTTCTGCGTCGGGCCGGACTGTTCCTGGGTGTACGGCGGCCGGGCGGCCCTGGTGGCGGTGGTCTTCGCGGTGCTCACCCTCGGCGTGCTGGCGATCTCCGGGCCGCTGCTGCGGGCCGGCCGGACGCCGGTGGGGGAGTACGCCTTCCTGCTCGCCTGCGCCATGACCGGCGGCGTGGTGCTCGGCGCGGCCGGTGACCTGATCACCTTGATCGTGGCGCTGGAGACGCTCACCCTGCCGCTGTACGTCCTGGTCGGGCTGCGCCGGGGCAGCCTGGCCGGAGCCGAGGCGGCGGTGACCTTCTTCGTGGTCAGCGTGGTGGCCACGACGCTGACCCTGCTCGGCGCGGCGCTGCTCTACGCGGTGACCGGCGTGCTGCACCTGGACCGGCTCGGCGCCACCCTGGCCGACCGGACGGACCTGCTCGACCTGCCGCTGACCACGGTGGCGGTGGCGCTGGTGGTGGCCGGGCTGGCGTTCAAGGTGGCCGCGGTGCCGTTCCACGCGTGGGCCCCGGCCACGTACGACGGCGCGCCGCTGCCGGTGGCCGCTTACCTGTCGACGGCCTCCAAGCTGGGTGGGGTGGTGTCCCTGCTCGCGGTGGTGCAGCGGGCGCTGCCGGCCACCGTCACCGGTCCGGTGCTGGCGTTGCTGGCGGTGCTCACCATGACCGTCGGTAACCTGGTGGCGCTGCGCCAGCGGCGGACGGTGCGGCTGCTCGCCTGGTCGTCGGTGGCCCAGGCCGGCTACATCCTCGCCCCGCTGGGCGCACTGGCGCTGGCCGGCGGTCGCAGCGCCGACGCGCGGGCCGGGGCGTACGCCGCGGCCGTCGCGTACGCCGTCTTCTTCGTGCTGCTGGAGCTGGCCGCCTTCACGGCGGTGGTGGCGCTGCGGCCGGGGGACGGGGACGGCGGCACGATGGACGACCTGCGCGGTGCGGCCCGCCACCACCCGTGGGTGGGTGGGGCGTTCGCGCTCGCCCTGATCGGGCTGGCCGGATTGCCGCCCGGCCTGGCCGGGCTCTTCGCCAAGGTGACCGTGGTCCGGGCGTTGCTGGCCGGGCACGCCGGCTGGCTGGCCCTGGTGGTGGCGGTGAACGCGGTGCTCGGCCTCGCCTACTACCTGCGGCTGGCCGCCACCTTGTACGCGACGCCCGGCCCGGTTCCGGCCCGCCCGGCGCGGCTGGTGGTGGCGGCCCTCGGGGTGGCCACCGTGCTGGCGGTGGTGGTCGGCTTCGCCCCGCAGCTCGTGCTGGACGTGGCGGCCCGCTGAGGGGCGTTTCGTCCCTTGTTGCACGGATGGCACAGCCGGCGCACAGGAACTCTCAGCCAACTTTCAGCCATGGGCAGGATGGTTGACGGGTACCGGTGTTGTTGAACCGGTCAGCGGTCCCCGCAGGGGGGCGCGCACCGAAGGAGCGATCGTGCATCACAACCGTCTGAAGACCGCAGCGCTGCTCGGCCTGTTGACCTCGCTGATCCTCGCGGTCGGCTACTGGTTCGGCGGGAGCGGCGGCCTCGTCATCGCCGTCGTCGTCTCGTTGCTGATGAACGGCGTGACCTACTTCTACTCCGACAAGCTCGCACTCCGCTCGATGGGGGCGCAACCAGTCAGCGAGGCGCAGTTCCCCGAGCTGTACCGGATGGTGCGCGAGCTCTCCACCCAGGCCGGCCAGCCGATGCCCCGGCTGTACGTCAGCCCCACGTCGCAGCCCAACGCGTTCGCCACCGGACGTAACCCGCAGCACGCGGCGGTCTGCGTCACCCAGGGCATCGTGGAGATCCTCGACTACCGCGAGCTGCGCGGCGTGATCGGGCACGAGCTGTCCCACGTCTACAACCGGGACATCCTCATCTCCAGCGTGGCGGCCGGACTGGCCGGCATCATCACCATGCTGGCGAACATCGCCTGGTTCATCCCGCTGGGCTCGTCCGACGACGAGGACGGCCCGAACCCGGCGGTGCTGCTGCTCACCCTGATCCTCGGTCCGATCGCGGCCACCCTGATCCAGCTCGCGATCAGCCGGAGCCGCGAGTACCAGGCCGACCAGTCCGGCGCCGAGCTGAGCCGGGACCCGCTTGCCCTGGCCAGCGCCCTGCGCAAGATCCACATGGGTACGCAGATGCGCCCCCTGCCGCCGCAGGGCCAGCTCACCAGCACCGCCCACCTGATGATCGACAACCCGTTCAAGCGGGGCGGCGGCCTGGCCGCCATGTTCGCCACCCACCCGCCGATGGAGCAGCGGGTGGCCCGGCTGGAGCAGATGGCCCGCAACAGCGGCCCGGTGCAGTTCCAGCGCTGACCCGACCGACGAACTCCTCCGCCCGCGTCCGTCCCGGACGCGGGCGGAGTCGTCTCAGGAGGCGGCCGCGGACAACCGGTCGGGCCGGGTGAGCAGCACGGCGGCGAGCAGCACCACCCCCGCGGCCAGGTAGGAGACGGCCGGGCCGAACAACTCCGCGGTGCTGCCGAGCAGGAAGATCCCGCAGCCGGCCACCACGATGTTGGCCGCTACGATGGTCGCCTCGACCTGCCCCATCCGCTCCTTCGGGGCCAGCCGGGCGAAGGTGGCCTGAGCGCCGATCAGCCAGCCGCCACCCGCGCCGATCAGCGCGTTCGCCGCGGCGAGAGCCCACGCAGGTGCGCCGAGCGCGACCAGCGCCCCGGCGAGCAGCAACGCCCCGGCCAGCGCGGCGGCGGTCGCCACCTGGCCGGCCAGCCGGGCCAGCCAGGCCCGCCGCCCGGCCAGCAGCACGAAGACCGCGCCGCCGAGCGCCGACGAGGCCAGCACGACCGGGCGCCATCCGCCGCCGGCCAGGCGCGGCGCCAGGGTCTCCGGCAACGAGGCGGTGATCATCGTGGCGAGGGTGAGCAGGGCGACCGCGCGCAGCACCGGATGGCCGGCGATGATGCGGAACCCGGCGGTGGCTGGCGGGCGGGTCCCTCGGTGCTCGCGCCGTCCGTCCGGCAGCCCGGCCAGCACGAGCGCGGCGATCAGGAACGACACCAGGTCGATCAGGAGCGCCACCCGGGCGCCGAGCGCCACGGTGAGGCTCGCCCCCGCGAGCAGGCCGATCACCTGGCCCGCCTGGTTGGCGAAGGCAGACAGACCGAACAGCGGCAACCGGAGCGGGGGGTCCACCGACTCGGCGACGACCGCCACGTTGACGCTGGAGTACGCGGCCCGTACCGCGCCCAGCAGGCCGGCCGCGACGATCGCCGGCAGCGGCCGGGGCACCGCGGTCGGCACCGCGATCAGCACCGCGCCGGCCAGCGAGAGCCAGACCAGCACGGTGCGTCGCGCCGGCACGTCCAGCCAGCCGCTGAACACGGTGGCGACCAGCAGGGCCGGCATCGTCCGGGCGGCGTACACGGCGGCCGGGCCGAGCACCGAGCCCGTCTGGTCGTACGCCACCAGCAGCAGGGCGGCCAGACCCACGAAGTCACCCAGCTCGGAGATGCCGCGGGCGGTGACCAGGCGGGACGCGACCGGGTGGCGGAACAGGGCCCGGTAGCCGAGCCGTTCGTCAGCTTCCGTCATCGGTTCGGCTGGCCCGCTTCCCCGAACCCGATCGGTCGGCGGCCGGCCCGCTGCTCACGCCGGCAGCTGGCGCGGACCCCCGGACCCTGCCGGTGGCGGCGCGACGGCACGAAGTTCCCCCACCCGTCGTCCGGCCATTGCGCGGGGCCCTGCCCGGTCACCAGCTCAGCAAGGCGCGCGGTCATCGGACCTCCGTACGGCGTCGGGCGGAGTGTGCAGGGGATGGACCCGGTTCGATCAGCAACCTACCCCTCTCGCCGCCGTCGTGGCAGCCCCCGGCCGTGGTCGGGATGTGAGCGAGCCGACCATCCCCGCGGCGAGCTGCGACGTTAGGGTCGGAGGGGATTCCACTCGTTACCGTCCCGCACCGGAGGTGCACCCTTGGCCGCACTGCGCCAGTACCTGGGGGTCTGGCGGGTCCCCGGCGCGCCGATGCTGCTGGTCCTCGGCATCATCGGCCGGCTCGGGATCGGCATGACCCCGTTGGCGCTCCTGCTCGTGGTCCAGGAGGTGACCGGCCGGTACTCCCTCGCCGCGGTCGCCGGCGGGATCTACGCCCTGTCCGGGGCCGCGCTCAGCCCGGTCGCCGGGCGGATCGCCGACCGGGTCGGTCCCACCCCGGTGCTGCTGGCCACCGCCGCCGCCCACCCGCTCGCTCTCTTCGGGCTGCTCGGGGCCAGCCGGTCCGGTTCCGGGAACCTGGCCCTGATCTACCTCGCCGCCGGGCTGGCCGGCGCCACCTATCCGCCGCTCACCGCGGCCATCCGGGGCGCCTGGAACGATCTCACCACCCCGGCGTCCGGCCGGGCGCACCTGCGCAACACCGCGCTCGCCGCGGAGACCTCCCTCTTCGAGGTCGTCTTCGTGCTCGGCCCGCTGCTGGTCGCCGCGTTCGTGCTGGTCGCCGACGCCGCCGCGGCGCTGGTCGGGGCGGCCGTGGTCACCCTGGCCGGGACCGGCGCCGTCGCGCTCGGCCGGGTGATGCGGGCCTGGCGCCCCCACCCGCGCGAACACCACGCCCGGGGGCTCGGCCCGTTGCGGGTCGGTGGCTTCCCCGCGCTGCTGCTCTGCGTCGCCAGCCTCGGCATCGCGTTCGGCGCCGCCGGCGTGGTCGTGCCGGCCTTCGCCGGGAACACCGGCGCCGACGACCCGGACAGCCTCGCCGGCCTGCTGCTCGCCGTCTGGGGCGTCGGCAGCGCCGCGGGCGGCTTCTGGTTCGGCGTACGCCGGCCGGCGGCGAACATGACCCGCCAGTTCGCCTGGCTGCTCGGCGGGGTGGCGGCCAGCTTCGCCGTCTTCGCCGTGATGCCCGACCCGCTGGCCCTCGGGGTGGCCCTGGTGCTCGGCGGGGCCGCCATCGCCCCCGCGCTGACGCTCGAGAACACCCTGGTCGGCCGGATCGCCCCGGCCGGCATGCTGAACGAGGCGTACACCTGGGTGGTCACCATGTCGGTGGCGGCGTCCGCCGTCGGCGGCGCGGCGGCCGGGCTGATCGTCGACCACGCCGGCGGCGTGCCCGGGGCCTTCCTCTTCGCCGGGGCGGCGGTCGCCGTCGGGGCCGCCCTCGCGGCGCTGCCCGCCGGCCCCATCGCCCGCGCCGAGGCCCGGGCGGTACGCGCCGAACACGCGGTGGCCGGCTGACCCGCGTGGATCAAACCCGTCCGGACGGGTAATGCCGGGAAATGTTCGTCTTCTTCTCGAACCGGATCGGATGCCTCGGCTCGATCCTGATCAGCGCGATCCTCACGGTGGTCCTGCTGCTGATCTTCGCGCGTTGAACCGGCCGACCCCGGACCGGGGTCGGCCGGTCGTCGTCAGCGGTAGTTGGTGAACTGGAGGGCGACCCCGAAGTCCTCGCCCTTGAGCAGCGCGATGACGGCCTGAAGGTCGTCCTTCTTCTTGCCGGTGACCCGGAGCTGGTCACCCTGGATCTGCGCCTGGACGCCCTTCGGGCCCTCGTCCCGGATCTTCTTGCTGATCGCCTTGGCCTTGTCCGAGTCGATGCCCTGGATCACCTTGGCGTCGATCTTGAAGATCTTGCCCGACGAACGCGGGTCGCCAGCGTCCAGCGACTTGAGCGAGATGTTCCGCTTGACCAGCTTCTCCTTGAAGACCTCCAGGGCGGCCCGGACCCGCTCCTCGGTCTCCGCCTGGAGGCTGATCGCCTCCTCGCCCGACCAGGAGATCTCGGCGCCGGTGCCGCGGAAGTCGAACCGGGTCGCGAGCTCCTTTTCCGCCTGGCGGAGGGCGTTGTCGACCTCCTGCCGGTCGACCTTGCTCACGATGTCGAACGACGGGTTCGCTGCCATGCTCATGCTCCTGCTGTCCGGCGGTCTGTCCTGTTCCGTCCCCCGCTGACCAGCGGTGGGACCCCCTGACGGTACCCGGTTGCGACGGCGCGGGGGGCAACCGCTATCCTTGCTTCCGCTGCCGCGTTGCGACGCGGTGGTACGCCCTGGCGGGTTGCCCGAGCGGCCAATGGGAGCGGACTGTAAATCCGTCGCGAAAGCTACAGAGGTTCGAATCCTCTACCCGCCACCAGGGAACGGCGAGGCCCTTGACTTGCGGAAACGTAGGTTCGGGGCCTTTGCCGTCTCCGGCTGCTCCTGACCGTCGTTACGCCTGGCCGATCGAACGATCGGGCACGTAACGGGCACGCGGAGCAGAGCACCAGGTCGGATCTTGCCACTCCTGCAAGCCGTATCTACCCTCCCCGTATGCCCATCCCGCAAGAGCAGAAGCCATCCGCAAGGGCGGGTGTGTTCTGGGAACTTTTCCGGGACGTGGTCCTGACGGGCGTAGGCGTGGAGTACGTGACCAGCGCGCACGACCGGAAGCGTTGGCCCGGCCCCCCAATGATCGTTTTGGGGCTGATACTCAGCGCTCAGAAAGTCAGGCGCTGGCGCGCTCGCCGGTAGGACACAGCCGCAGCCAGTGGTGTGGCCGGCCGGCGCGCCCGGAGGGCAGGGGCCCAGAGCGGTGGGCCCTGAACCTGCGACCGAGGGATTATGAGATCGAAATGGGCTGCCAACCCCTCATGCTGAGGTCTGCAACCCGTCGGCCGTATGGCGGCCTCAGAGTGATTCGGAATCGGCTATCGCCATCCTGTAGGTCAAGCAGCACTGAGCCTGGATCGTCGGCCATCGGAGAACCATAACGTCTCGGCCTGGCGTGAGCCTGTGGCAACCAATGGCGACTGATTGGGATCGGCAGTCGCTGTTGGCTATGAGCGGACATCTGTCGGGCTGTGGAGGCTTGCCATACGTTCCTTCGAGCGTCGACCGCCCAGGTCAACCGTCAAGTGGACCACCCGTGGGGTCGGCCTGGCCCTCATGGATGCAGGACCGTCCACTGTCCAGGCGATGAACGAGGCCCTGGGATCTCGTCGTCCCCTGCGCCTCCTGCCTGGGCTGGCGCGAGACCATCGGCACTTCGGGCGTGAATGAGCGGACCAACCTCTGGCGCTTCGGCGAGCTATAGGTATGGTGGTCTATGCCCGGAGTCGAAACATTCTTCGCGCGATGACGTAGCGTGATGGTCGAGTGGGGTAGGGCCCCGCGTGACTTGACCTCTTCGTGCTGAAGGTCTGATTCCGCAGTGGACGAACGGCCCGCCGTCCGTAGCGCCCGTGATCTGGCTGGCTGTCCCGTGGGATCTGGACCGAACGGCGGAAGGTCCTCGACGGTCGGATCGGTGCTGCCCTCACAACTTTCCTGGGCTCCCGCGTTGTGGCACGATCGTGGGCACCCGTCATCGTTGTGTCTTTCTCGCGACAGGAGCAATCATGTCTGGTCGAAGGTTGGGCCGGCTGCTTGGTTCGCTGCTTCTTCTGGCCGCGCTCTTCGGCGGCAGCGCCGCAGCCGACCCTGCGGCAGTGCCGGATGCCCAGATGGTGGACATCATCTGGCAGTGACGCCGAGGCGTCCATGTCCCGCCGGCCGGGGTCATGCGACCGGCGTTGCGTGGGTCACGCTGCGTAACCCCTGATTCTCGCGAGGAGCGGATGATCGGACGGGGTCAAGCACGACGTAGGTCGTCCGAGGACGCCTGGATCATTACGGCTCCCCTGGCGTTGGCGGCCGTGGTCTGTGCCACCGCCACAGCACTTGTCGCCGACCGCCCGGTGGGAGAGTGGCCGCTGGCGGCGCTCCTCCTCGTGCTCATGGTCGCGGCGGGTATACCGCTGCTGAGCCTGATCGTCCAACGACAGACGATCGGCGTCACGCTTACCGAGATCCCGTTCGTCTTCGCGCTCTTCTACCTGCCCCCGCTGACGGTCGTCATCGTTTACACGTTGGCCTCGCTCGTCGCGCAGCTTCGCTTCCGGATGGCGGCCCCGAAGGTCTGGTTCAACGTCGCGCGGGCTGCGGCCGGCGCCTCGCTGGCCACGCTCGTCCTGCAGGCGTTCCCACCGCTGGAGGGGGTCGGCCCACGCACCTGGGGGAGTATCTTCGCCGCCGTCAGCGTGCTGCTGATGGTCAGCGTCCTGGCTGTGGCCGGGGTGCACACGCTGCTGCACGGCTGGCAGACCGGTCGAGGCGTGTTGCGCACCGCCATGTCAGGCCTGCTGACCAACGAGATCAACGTGGCGGTCGGCTTGGTCGTGCTGATCACCGTCGAGACGACATGGTGGTCGCTGCTGCTGCTCGCCGTGCTCGGTGTCGGCCTGGCCCTGGTCTACCGCTCGTACGCGCGATTCTTCCGACAGCACCGCACCCTGACCGATCTGTACGACCTGACCCGCGCGGTGATGGAGCGTGGCGAGAACGGGTCGATCGCCGATGCGCTGCTCGGCCGGGTCGGTGCCCTGATGCAGGCCGAGTACGCCACCCTCTGGCTGCCCGAGCAGGGGCCCTACCCGGAGACGCTGCTGACTGCCCGGGTGGACGATGTGGGCCTGCTGGACCTGGCGCGTACCCCACCACAGATCCGGGAGATGGCGCGAAAGGGCGGCCAGACGATCGCGGTAGGACGGATCGTTACCACCGACCCGGAGCTGCGGCCCCTCTTGCTGGAGCACCGGATCAAGGACATCGTGGTCGTCCCCCTCCGCTCCGGTCAGGTCGTCATCGGCGCCTTGGAGGTAGCGAACCGGCTAGGGGACGGCAACCACTTCACCTCCAGCGACATCGCGGTCCTCGAGACCGTGGCCGCGCACGCCGCCGTCGCCTTGGAGAACTCACGGCTGGTCGACCGGTTGCGGCACGACGCGGAGCACGACGGGCTCACCAAGCTCCCCAACCGCCGGCGGCTCACCGCGGCGGTCGCGGAGGCGGTCAAGATCGGGGCACCGGGCGAGGTGGTGGCGCTGCTGCTGTTCGACGTCGACCGGCTGCGCCAGGTCAACGAGTCGCTCGGGCACGCGGCCGGGGACAAGGTCCTGGTCGAGGTCGCCGAGCGGCTGCGCGCCTGCGCGCCCTCCTCGGCGCTGGTCGGCCGGGCCGGGGGCGACGAGTTCCTGGTGACGCTGCGGTTGGAGAGCGCAGAGGTGGCGCTGGAGCTGGCCGGGCAGCTGCGCGAGCAGATCCGCGACGAGATGGTCTTCGACGCGCTCACCCTGGACGTCGACACGGCCGTCGGGGTGGCGGTGCACCCGGACCACGGCAGCGACGCGGTGGGCCTGCTGCAACAGGTGGACCTGGCGGCGACGGCGGCGAAGTCCGTCCCGGGTAACGTCCAGCTCTACAGCCCGGCGCTGGAGTCCCGGTCGCTGCGCCGGCTGGGCCTCGCCGGCGACCTGCGCCGCGCGTTGGACGACGGCGAGCTGGAGGTCTACTTCCAGCCGAAGGTGACGCTGCGGGATCGCCGCCTGGCCGGCGTGGAGTGCCTGGCCCGCTGGGAGCATCCAGCGCACGGCACGGTGGCGCCGGAGGACTTCGTGGCGGTGGCCGAGCACACCGGCCAGCTGGGTCGGCTGACCGAGTTCGTGCTCCGGGAGAGCCTGCGGCGCAGCCGGGACTGGCAGCACGGGGAGCAGCCGCTGGCCGTCTCGGTCAACCTCGCCGCCCGCACCCTCACCGACCAGCACTTCCCCTCGCTGGTCCACGAGCTGCTCGACGAGTACGGCGTGCCGCCGCAGCGGCTCACCCTGGAGATCACCGAGGCCGGGGTGCTGGACGGCACCGAACGCCCGATACCTACCCTGCGGCGCCTGCGCGACCTCGGCGTCCGACTCTCGGTGGATGACTTCGGCACCGGGAACTCGTCCCTGGCCCAGCTGCGCCGGCTGCCGGTGCACGAGGTGAAGGTCGACCGCTCCTTCGTGCAGGGCATGGCGACCGATCCCGGCGACCTGGCGATCGTGAACGCCGTGGTGACCCTCTCCCAGCAGTTCGGCCTGGCCGTGGTGGCCGAGGGCGTGGAGAGCGAGCTCACCCTGGAACTGCTCCAGGACATCGGCTGCGAGATCGGTCAGGGCTTCCTGTTCAGCCGGCCGCTGCCGTACGAACGGTTGGAGGCGTGGTTCGCCGCCCAGGTCGACCCGGAGCCGGTCCCCGCCGGGGAGCTGCCCCGCCTGCGAGTGGTGCCCTGAGCTGCCAGGACGTGGCAAGGGGGGATCCGATTTCACCTCGGCGGCGGGGTCGTGTACTGTTTCCTCTGCGCGACACCCCACGGGGTGATCGGGTAGGCCCCCTTAGCTCAGTCGGCAGAGCGTCTCCATGGTAAGGAGAAGGTCTACGGTTCGATTCCGTAAGGGGGCTCAGAGGGTCCGGCTGGACCCGCCACGGCGGTGTAGCTCAGATGGCAGAGCAAGCGGCTCATAATCGCTGTGTCGCCGGTTCAAGTCCGGCCACCGCTACTCTCGTCCCCCGGGTTTACCCGGTGGTCGGTGGGATGGGCGCCACAGGCGCCCACTTTGCATGTCTGCGCCACCAACGCGTAGGCTGATGCGCCGTAGTTGTTACCCGTTAGCGAGGAAGGCACTCCGCCGTGGCGAAGGCGACCGATGTCCGGCCGAAGATCACTTTGGCGTGTGTGGAGTGCAAGGAGCGCAACTACATCACGCGCAAGAACCGTCGGAACGACCCGGACCGCATCGAGCTGAAGAAGTTCTGCCCCCGGGACGGCAAGCACACGGTCCACCGCGAGACCCGCTGACCCACGGCCGGCTCCGCCGGCCCGGTCCCTCAGGCTCCTTCGAACGCCGATCCGCACGGGACGGCGGCCATGCGCCGCCCGTCCCGAACGGATCGGCGTTCGTGTTTTGCGTGTAGGTTCGCGGCATGTCCCTGGACCCGTCCTTCGTCGGCCGGACCTATCCGCCGACCGCCCCCTACCAGGTGGGCCGAGAAAAGATCCGCGAGTTCGCCACCGCCATCGGCGCCACCGAACCGGCGCACCACGACCCGGAGGCCGCCCGGGCGCTCGGGCACCGCGACGTGGTCGCCCCGCCGACCTTCCCGGTGGTGGTCACCATGGCCGCCAGCCGGCAGATCATCGAGGACCCCGCGCTCGGGGTCGACTACAGCCGGGTGGTGCACGGCGACCAGCGCTTCGCGTACACCCGTCCGGTGGTGGCCGGCGACGAGCTGGTTTGCGTCAACACCATCGAGGAGATCACCACCCGGGGCGGGCACGGTTTCCTGACCACCCGCACGGACGTGAACACCGCCGCCGGTGAGCCGGTGGTCGCCGTCTGGTCCAAGATCGTCGTACGCGGGGAGGCCTGACCGATGGAGCTGCCCACCCAGACCTTCCGGGTGACCCGCGCGGACCTGGTCCGCTACGCGGGCGCCTCGGGCGACTTCAACCCGATCCACTGGAGCGACCGGATCGCCACCAAGGTGGGCCTGCCGGGGGTGATCGCCCACGGCATGTTCACCATGGCGCTGGTCGGCCGGGCGGTCGCCGCGTGGGCTGGCGCGCCGGACGCGGTGGTCGACTTCGGGGTCCGGTTCACCCGCCCGGTGGTCGTCCCGGACACCGACGAGGGCGCCGAGATCGAGGTCAACGCGGTGGTCAAGGAGGTCACCGAAGACGGTCTGACCAGGCTCGACGTGACCGCGACCTGTCTCGGCGAGAAGGTGCTGTCGCAGGCCCGGGCGACCGTCCGGACGCCCCGCTGAACTATCTGCCGACGCGCGAGGGGTGGACCGGTTGGGAAAGTCGCACGACTACCCGTACACTGGTCCGCCGTGGGGCAAGTGACCCCTGCCCGGCACCGCGTGCTCGGGTGGGGTGATCGTTGCCGCACAGGGGTGTAGCTCAATTGGCAGAGCAGCGGTCTCCAAAACCGCAGGCTGCAGGTTCAAGTCCTGTCACCCCTGCGCCTCAGGCCTGACCGTTCCGTGGGTCGCGCCGCCCGTACGGCGGCGTCCGGCCCGTGGTGGTGGCACCGAAGGGGTGGTTCCGAGGCAATCGGGGCTACTCCGGTCGGTCCGCCGGCCGCGGCCCGTCGCGGGACGGTTGGTCCGGCCGGCGTGACCACACGCCGCGTACGTCAACCATCGGCGTGCGACCCGATATCCCGCACGGAGGGCGAAGTGGCCGAGAGCAAGCGGCGCGGCGAGGACGCCGGCGACGAGCGTCTGGAAGAGGACGCGATCGTCGACGACGTGGCCGACGACGACGCCACCACCGCGGAGGACGAGCCGGTTTCCCGGGGCGGCACCACCACCCGCAAGCGGGCCCGTGCCGAGTCGACCGAGGGCCGCAAGACCCGGAAGGACACCGAGCGGATCGGGCTCTTCGCCCGCATCGCGCGGTTCTTCCGCGAGGTCGTGGCCGAACTGCGTAAGGTCATCTGGCCGACCCGCAAGGAGTTGCTGACCTACACGGCCGTGGTGGTCACCTTCGTCGCGGTGATGCTGGCGATCGTCGGCGGCCTGGACTACGGCTTCGCGAAGGCGGTGCTGTTCGTCTTCGGCAACGCCAGCTGACGGGCCAACAGCGATAGTGACGGAAGTGAGCGAGCGTGCCTGAGTACGACGAGACCGCCGAGACCCCGGACGAGCAGTCCACGGTGGCGACGGCGGCCAACGAGGAGTCGGTCGAGGCCGCCAGCGAGCCGGAGTTCCCGACCACCGAGCCCGCCCCGGACGAGGAGTTCGACCCGGTCGCCGAACTGCGCCAGAAGCTGCGCTACGCCCCCGGCGACTGGTACGTGGTGCACTCCTACGCCGGCTACGAGAACAAGGTCAAGACCAACCTCGAGACCCGGATCACCTCCCTCGACATGGAGGACTTCATCTACCAGGTCGAGGTGCCGACCCGGGAAGAGGTCGAGGTCAAGAACGGCAAGCGGTCGCAGGTCCAGGCGAAGGTCTTCCCGGGCTACATCCTGGTCCGGATGGAGCTGACCGCCGAGTCGTACTCCTGCGTGCGGAACACTCCGGGTGTCACCGGCTTCGTCGGGGCGACCGACCGGGCCGACCGCCCGGCACCGCTGAGCCTCGACGAGGTGCTGAAGTGGCTGGCCCCCGCGGTCGAGGCCGTGGAGAAGAAGGCCAAGCCCGAGGTCAAGGTCCTCGACTTCGAGGTCGGCGACTCGGTCACCGTCACCGACGGCGCGTTCGCCTCGCTGCCCGCGACGATCAGCGAGATCAACGCCGACCAGCAGAAGCTCAAGGTGCTGGTCTCGATCTTCGGTCGGGAGACGCCGGTCGAGCTCAACTTCAACCAGGTCGCCAAGATCTGACGTACGCCTCGCGCCGGCGGTGGGCTCTCCGGCCCGCCGCCGGTGTGTCGTTTCGCTGCCCGGCCACCTCGGCGGCGGCGGCCACGGAAGTCTGCGCTACCCTAGAACGTCGGCTCTCCGCGCCGCGCTGACCGTGCGCGCCCGTGGACCGGCGAAAATCCCAGTTCCAAGCCCCAGGAAGAGACATGCCTCCGAAGAAGAAGCTCGTCAAGACGTTCACGCTTCAGCTGCCGGCGGGCCAGGCCACTCCGGCGCCGCCGGTCGGCCCCGCGCTCGGCCAGCACGGCGTGAACATCATGGAGTTCTGCAAGTCCTACAACGCGCAGACCGAGTCGCAGCGGGGCGACATCGTCCCCGCCGAGATCAGCGTCTACGAGGACCGCACCTTCACCTTCGTGCTGAAGACCCCGCCCGCCGCCCGGCTGCTGATCAAGGCCGCCGGCGTGCAGAAGGGCTCGGGCGTCCCGCACAAGGAGAAGGTCGGCTCGGTGACCCGCGCCCAGCTGCGCGAGATCGCCGAGAAGAAGATGGCGGACCTCAACGCCAACGACCTCGACCAGGCTGAGAAGATCATCGCCGGGACCGCCCGGTCGATGGGCCTGACCGTCGCCGACTGACCTCGGTCACCGCCTTACCGATCAGATCGTGGGAGGGGCCGCGGACGTCGCGGGCCCGCCAGAGACCACAGGAGTAACGAGAAATGCAGCGCAGCAAGAGCTACCGCAAGGCCGCCGAGGTCATCGACCGGTCGAAGCTCTACTCTCCCGCCGAGGCCGTGAAGCTGGCCAAGGAGAGCACCAACGTCAAGTTCGACGCCACGGTCGAGGTCGCGATGCGCCTCGGCGTCGACCCCCGCAAGGCGGACCAGATGGTCCGCGGCACGGTCAACCTGCCGCACGGCACCGGTAAGACCGCCCGCGTGATCGTGTTCGCCGCCGGCGCCAAGGCCGAGGAGGCCGCCGCGGCCGGTGCGGACGAGGTGGGCACCGACGAACTGGTCGCCCGGATCCAGGGCGGTTGGCTGGACTTCGACGCGGCGATCGCCACCCCGGACCAGATGGCCAAGATCGGCCGGATCGCGCGGATCCTGGGCCCGCGCGGCCTGATGCCGAACCCGAAGACCGGCACCGTGACCATGGACGTCACCAAGGCCGTCGCGGACATCAAGGGCGGTAAGATCACCTTCCGGGTGGACAAGCACTCCAACCTCCACCTGATCATCGGCAAGGCCTCGTTCTCCGAGTCTCAGCTGATCGACAACTACGCGGCGGTGCTGGACGAGGTCCTGCGTTCGAAGCCGTCCGCGGCGAAGGGCACGTACCTGAAGAAGGTCACCCTCACCACCACCATGGGCCCGGGCGTCCCGGTCGACCCGAAGCTGGTGAAGAACCTGCGGGAGGGTTCGGCCGAGGCCTGAGCACGACTGCCCGGACGGGGCCCCGCCACCCACGTGGCGGGGCCCCGTCCGTCTGTCCGCTGTGGCAGGCTCGGCCCATGCGGCTGGAGGGCGTGTGGCTGCGGTATCACCGGCGCGCGCCGTGGGTGCTGCGGGACACCGAGGTACGGATCGGCCCGGGCGAGGTGGCGGTGGTGCTCGGGCGCAACGGCGTGGGCAAGTCCACCCTGCTCCAGCTCGCGGCGGGCGTGCTCCGCCCAACCCGGGGCCGGGTGGTCGACCGGCCCGGGGTCGTCGGCTGGGTTCCCGAGCGGTTCCCCGCCGACCAGCCGTTCACCGTGGGCGCGTACCTCACCGCGATGGGTCGTGTCGCCGGGCTCTCCGGCCCCGCGGCGGAGCGGGCGGTGCGGCGCTGGGTCGAGCGGCTCTGCCTGACCCGGTTCCACGGGGTCCGGCTGCCGGAGCTGTCCAAGGGCACCGCCCAGAAGGTCGGCCTGGCCCAGGCCCTGCTGCGCCCGCCCGGCCTGCTCGTCCTCGACGAGCCCTGGGAGGGGCTGGACGCCGCCGCCCGCGACCTGGTCCCCGAGGTGGTCGACGAGGTGCTCGCCGACGGCGGCGTGGTGCTGGTCAGCGACCACCGCGGCGAGACGGCCCGGCTCCCGGGTGCCCGGTACTGGACGCTCGCCGACGGCACGGTGAGCGAGGAGCCGCCGTCCGGGGACGCGGCCGTCGCGGTGGTCGAGCTGGCGGTCCCGGCCGCCGGTGTCGCCGCCGCCGTCGCCCGGTTGCGGGCCGAGGGCCATCACGTTCTCCGGGTACGCGGGCACGCGCCCCCGCCTCCCGCCGCGCGGCCCGAGCCCGGGGCCGGCGGCGACTGCGGCGTCCCGACGGAGCCGGCTCCGGAGCCGGAGCCTGCCGGCGGCGCGACGGCCGGACCCGGCCCGACCGGCTCCGCTCCCGAGGTGGCCCGGTGATCGCGCTGGCCCGGCTGCGGCTGGCCGGCTTCCTGCGTACCGGGCGGGCGTTGGCCCCGATCCTGGCCGGCCTGCTCGCGCTGGGCGTCCTCTACGGCGGCGGCCGGGCGCAGCCAGCGGAGGCGTACGGCGTCTCGGCGGTGGTGCTCTTCCCGGTGCTGGCCTGGCAGACCAAGATCCTGCTGGACGTGGAGCCGGACGTGCAGCGTCGGCTCGCCCAGGTGGTGCTCGGCCCGGCCGGTGAGCGACTCGCCGGCCTGCTCGCCGCTGCCGTGGCCGGGCTCGGCACGGTGGCCGTAGCGCTGCTCTTCCCCTGGCTGGTGGGCGGGGTGACCGGCCCGAGCGGGCCGGGGGACCGATCGCTGGCCGCCGGGCTGGCCCTCGGCCTCTGGGCGCACCTGCTCGCCCTGCCCGCTGCGGTGGCCCTGGGCGCGCTGGCCAGCCGGGCGCTCACCCGCAGCGCCGGGTACGGCGTCGCCGTCCTCGCCCTGGGCGCGGTCGGTGCCCTGGTCCTCGGCCTGTCCGGCTCGGTCGTCCCGTGGCTGGCGCCGCCGGTGATGGCGACCGCCCGGGCGCTGACGGGCCACCTCGCGGTCTCCATGGGTCTGGCGCTGACCGCCTGGGCGTCGGCCTGGGCGGCGGTGGTGCTGGCCGGCTACGCCTGGGGGCGGCGCACCCGCGCCTGAACCGCCCCGCCGTCCGGCCCGCAGGCCCCGCCGCCCCGGCCCGCCCGGCGCGGCCGGCCGCGGCTCGGAAAGGGTGACCGGCGGCACTCTGGGGGCGATTTGGCGGTACCGGGACACGTCGCGTAACCTTGCCGTGTAGTTCCACCCAGAGACCGCTGGTCACCGTGCCCCGGCACGGTCGAAGGTCCCGCGATGACGGGCGACCCGCGTAGGGCGGCAAGCGAAAATCGGTGCTGTGCGTGGTCCGCCGACTGCGCCCACGATGCCGGCCCTCGCCCCGTGCGCCCTGCGCCGGGGCTTTTCTCGTTGTCGTGATGCCTCCGCCGCCGTCGCGAGCCCTCCGCTCGTCGCCGGCGTACCAGCTCCGAGCAACGAGAGAGGAGGGACATGGCGGACAAGCCGATCCGGGCCGACAAGGCCACGGCCGTCGCCGAGCTGACCGAGAGCTTCCGCAACGCGGGGGCCACCGTGCTGACCGAGTACCGCGGGCTCACGGTTTCGCAGCTCACCCAGCTGCGGCGCTCGCTCGGCAAGGAGACCAGCTACACGGTCGCGAAGAACACGCTGGCGAAGCGTGCTGCGGTCGACGCGGGCATCTCCGGCCTCGACGAGCTGTTCACCGGTCCTACCGCGCTGACTTTCGTTTCGGGCGACGTCGTCGAGGCGGCGAAGGGGCTTCGCGACTTCGCGAAGGCCAACCCGAAGCTCGTCATCAAGGGCGGTGTCTTCGAGGGCAAGGCCATTTCCGCGGCCGAGGTCACGAAGCTCGCCGACCTGGAGTCCCGCGAGGTGCTGCTGGCGAAGCTGGCCGGCGCCATGAAGGGCAACCTGAGCAAGGCCGCGGCCCTGTTCCAGGCTCCGCTCGCCCAGACCGCGCGTCTGGCGGCCGCCCTGCAGGACAAGCGCGAGAAGGAGGGCGCCGAGGCGGCCTGAGGCCCCGCGGCGCACCCACGTTCTTAGTTAAACCATTCAGGAAAGGACGCCAGACATGGCGAAGCTCAGCACCGACGAGCTGCTCGACGCGTTCAAGGAGATGACGCTGATCGAGCTCTCCGAGTTCGTGAAGCAGTTCGAGGAGACCTTCGAGGTCACCGCCGCCGCTCCGGTCGCGATGGCCGCCGCCGCCCAGGGTGCCGCCCCGGCCGAGGCCGAGCCGGAGAAGGACGAGTTCGACGTCATCCTCGACGCCGACGGTGGCAAGAAGATCCAGGTCATCAAGGTCGTGCGCGAGCTGACCGGCCTGGGCCTGAAGGAGGCCAAGGACCTGGTCGAGGCCGCGCCGAAGCCGGTCCTGGAGAAGGTCAACAAGGAGACCGCCGAGAAGGCCAAGACCAAGCTCGAGGGCGAGGGCGCCAAGGTCACCCTCAAGTGACCTTGCGTTGACCTGACGCGCGTCCGGCTCTCGTGAGCCGGGGCACACCGCGTCGCGGCGGGCGGTGATCCGGGAACGGATCGCCGCCCGCTGTGGTTGCGGTTCCCGGTGGCAGCGGCGTGAACAGGGCGTTCAGGTTCCTCGCACCGGCTTCACAGCGACGTCTGTCGGTAGCCCGTCGGTGGGAAAGACACCCCGAGGCGTAACCGGCCCTTGACGCGGCCCCGGGCTGACAGGCACGCTGACACGAGCAAGACCTTCCGCGCTTGCAACGGCCACCTCTTGGGTAATGCCAGCGGCAGCACCACCGCCGCGACACCCGAGCGGCCCGGCAGGAACGTCGCGTTCCGAGCGGCCCGGTAGACCCGGTTTTCCGAGGTCCCGAGGCAAGTTCCGCGATGACCTGCGGGGTGGGCTGGACAGCGGTTAGCCTCTCGGCTACACTGCTAGTTTGCGCTGCCTTCCGACTTGACCCCTGCTCGGAAATGTCCGTTTACGGATATTTCTGGTGGGGTCATTGGAGTGCACGCGTACCAGCCGTTCTGCAGCACCGGTCCTCGGAAGGACGCATCTTGGCAGCTTCCCGCCCTGCGAAGACCAGTCGTACGTCGAGCGCTTTCGCGCCCCGCCGAGTTTCTTTCGGTCGGATCACCGAACACCTCGAGGTCCCCAACCTCCTCGCCATCCAGAACGAGTCCTTCGACTGGCTGGTCGGCAACGAGGCTTGGCAGGGCCGGTCGTCGGACGACCCGCACGCACGCTCGGGTCTCGCGGAGATCCTCGACGAGATCAGTCCCATTGAGGACTTCTCCGGCACCATGTCGCTCTCCTTCTCGGCTCCGCGCTTCGACGAGGTCAAGGCCTCGATCGAGGAGTGCAAGGAGAAGGACCTGACCTACTGCGCGCCGCTGTTCGTGACCGCGGAGTTCACCAACAACACCACTGGCGAGATCAAGAGCCAGACGGTGTTCATGGGTGACTTCCCGATGATGACGCCGAAGGGCACCTTCATCATCAACGGCACCGAGCGCGTCGTGGTCAGCCAGCTCGTCCGCTCGCCGGGCGTGTACTTCGACAAGCAGCCGGACAAGACCTCCGACCGCGACCTCTCCAGCGTCAAGGTCATCCCGAGCCGGGGTGCCTGGCTGGAGTTCGACATCGACAAGCGCGACACGGTCGGCGTCCGCATCGACCGCAAGCGCCGGCAGGCCGTCACCGTCCTGCTCAAGGCCATCGGGTGGTCCGCGGAGCAGATCCGCGAGAAGTTCGGCTGGTCCGAGCTGATGATGACCACGCTCGAGAAGGACCACATCGCCGGTCAGGACGAGGCGCTGCTGGACATCTACCGCAAGCTCCGTCCGGGCGAGCCGCCGACCCGCGAGAACGCCCAGACCCTGCTGGACAACCTCTTCTTCAACCCGAAGCGGTACGACCTGGCCAAGGTCGGGCGGTACAAGTTCAACAAGAAGCTCGAGATCGACGTCCCGATGAACACCGGGACGCTGACCGAGGACGACATCGTCGCGACCGTCGCGTACCTCTGCCGGCTGCACGCCGGTGAGGAGGGCTACGAGGCCGACGACATCGACCACTTCGGCAACCGTCGCCTGCGCACGGTGGGCGAGCTGATCCAGAACCAGGTGCGGGTCGGCCTGTCCCGCATGGAGCGGGTCGTCCGCGAGCGGATGACCACCCAGGACGTCGAGGCGATCACCCCGCAGACCCTGATCAACATCCGCCCGGTGGTGGCGGCGATCAAGGAGTTCTTCGGTACGTCGCAGCTGTCCCAGTTCATGGACCAGACCAACCCGCTGGCGGGCCTGACCCACCGGCGGCGGCTGAGCGCGCTCGGCCCGGGTGGTCTGTCCCGGGAGCGGGCCGGCTTCGAGGTCCGCGACGTGCACCCGTCCCACTACGGCCGGATGTGCCCGATCGAGACGCCGGAAGGCCCGAACATCGGTCTGATCGGCGCGCTCTCCACCTTCGCCCGGGTCAACCCGTTCGGCTTCATCGAGACGCCGTACCGGAAGGTCATCGACGGTCGGGTCACCGACCAGATCGACTACCTGACCGCGGACGAGGAGGACCGGTTCGTCAAGGCGCAGGCCAACGCCCCGCTGAAGTCCGACGGGTCGTTCGCCGAGGACCGCGTCCTGGTCCGCCGTAAGGGCGGCGAGACCGAGGACGTGGCGCCCGGTGCCGTGGACTACATGGACGTCTCGCCGCGGCAGATGACGTCGGTCGCGACCGCGATGATCCCGTTCCTCGAGCACGACGACGCCAACCGCGCACTCATGGGCGCGAACATGCAGCGGCAGGCCGTGCCGCTGGTCAAGGCTGAGTCCCCGCTGGTCGGTACGGGCATGGAGTACCGCGCGGCCGTGGACGCCGGCGACGTCGTGGTCGCCGAGGTCGGCGGCGTGGTCGAGGACCTCTGCGCGGACTACATCACCGTCCACCAGGACGACGGCCACCGCCGGACCTACCTGCTGCACAAGTTCCGCCGCTCCAACGCCGGCTCCTGCGTCAACCAGAAGCCGGTCGTCTTCGAGGGTGACCGCGTCGAGGCCGGCCAGGTCATCGCCGACGGTCCGTGCACCGACGAGGGCGAGATGGCGCTCGGGCGCAACCTGCTCGTGGCGTTCATGACCTGGGAGGGTCACAACTACGAGGATGCGATCATCCTGTCGCAGCGCCTCGTGCAGCAGGACGTGCTCACCTCGATCCACATCGAGGAGCACGAGGTCGACGCCCGGGACACCAAGCTCGGCCCGGAGGAGATCACCCGCGACATCCCGAACGTCAGCGAGGAGATGCTCGCCGACCTCGACGAGCGCGGCATCATCCGGATCGGCGCCGAGGTCGTCCCCGGCGACATCCTGGTCGGCAAGGTCACCCCGAAGGGTGAGACCGAGCTGACCCCCGAGGAGCGGCTGCTCCGCGCGATCTTCGGCGAGAAGGCGCGCGAGGTCCGGGACACCTCGCTGAAGGTGCCGCACGGTGAGACCGGCACGGTCATCGGCGTGCGTACCTTCTCCCGCGAGGACGGCGACGAGCTGCCCCCGGGCGTGAACGAGCTGGTCCGGGTCTACGTGGCCCAGAAGCGCAAGATCCAGGACGGTGACAAGCTCGCGGGCCGCCACGGCAACAAGGGCGTCATCTCCAAGATCCTGCCGATCGAGGACATGCCGTTCCTGGAGGACGGCACCCCGGTCGACATCGTGCTGAACCCGCTCGGCGTGCCGTCCCGGATGAACATCGGCCAGGTCCTGGAGACCCACCTCGGGTGGGTGGCCAAGACCGGCTGGAGCGTGGACGGCGACGACGCCGAGTGGAAGCGCCAGCTCCGCTCGATCAACGCGCACGAGTCCGAGCCGGACTCCAACGTGGCCACCCCGGTCTTCGACGGTGCCCGCGAGGAGGAGATCTCCGGTCTGCTCGAGTCGACCCTGCCCAACCGGGACGGCAAGCAGCTGATCGGCCGCAGCGGCAAGGCGCAG
Organism: Micromonospora mangrovicola; assembly: GCF_047200535.1. Taxonomy (NCBI): domain Bacteria; kingdom Bacillati; phylum Actinomycetota; class Actinomycetes; order Micromonosporales; family Micromonosporaceae; genus Micromonospora; species Micromonospora mangrovicola. Next base: position 51,664 of record NZ_JBJZOG010000002.1, read on the forward strand.
CTGTTCGACGGTCGCTCCGGTGAGCCGCTGCCGGACCCGATCGCGGTCGGCTACGTCTACATCCTGAAGCTCAACCACCTGGTCGACGACAAGATTCACGCCCGGTCGACCGGCCCGTACTCGATGATCACGCAGCAGCCGCTGGGTGGTAAGGCGCAGTTCGGTGGCCAGCGCTTCGGTGAGATGGAGTGCTGGGCGATGCAGGCGTACGGCGCCGCCTACGCCCTGCAGGAACTGCTGACGATCAAGTCCGACGACGTCCTCGGCCGGGTCAAGGTCTACGAGGCGATCGTCAAGGGCGAGAACATCCCCGAGCCGGGCATTCCGGAGTCGTTCAAGGTGCTGCTCAAGGAGCTGCAGTCGCTGTGCCTCAACGTCGAGGTGCTCTCCAGCGACGGTGTGGCCCTGGAGATGCGCGAGACCGACGACGAGGTGTTCCGGGCCGCGGAGGAGCTGGGCATCGACCTGTCCCGGCGCGAGCCGAGCTCGGTCGAAGAGGTCTGAGGTTGGTGGTTCGGGAGCCGGTCCGCCGGCCCCCGACCCCGCCCGTTAGCTAAGCAGTACAGACGACGACATAGGGGACATAGTGCTCGACGTCAACTTCTTCGACGAGCTGCGCATCGGCCTCGCCACCGCCGACGACATCCGTCAGTGGTCCCACGGCGAGGTCAAGAAGCCCGAGACCATCAACTACCGCACCCTCAAGCCGGAGAAGGACGGGCTCTTCTGCGAGAAGATCTTCGGTCCGCAGCGGGACTGGGAGTGCTACTGCGGTAAGTACAAGCGGGTCCGCTTCAAGGGCATCATCTGCGAGCGCTGCGGCGTCGAGGTGACCCGCTCCAAGGTTCGCCGGGAGCGGATGGGTCACATCGAGCTGGCCGCTCCGGTGACCCACATCTGGTACTTCAAGGGCGTGCCGAGCCGGCTGGGCTACCTGCTGGACCTCGCCCCGAAGGACCTCGAGAAGATCATCTACTTCGCCTCGTACGTCGTGACGAGCGTGGACGCCGAGGCGCGTCACCGCGACCTCTCGACGATCGAGAACGAGATCCTGGCCGAGAAGCGGCAGTCCGAGAACAGCCGCGACTCGGAGATCGAGAAGCGGGCCGCCAAGCTCGAGGCCGACCTGGCCGAGCTGGAGGCCGAGGGCGCGAAGGCGGACGTCCGGCGCAAGGTCAAGGAGGGCGGAGAGCGCGAGATGCGCCAGATCCGCGACCGGGCCCAGCGCGAGATCGACCGTCTCGACGAGGTCCTCGACACCTTCCGCAAGCTCGAGCCGAAGCAGCTGGTCACCGACGAGCTGCTCTACCGCGAGCTGCGTGACCGCTTCGGCGAGTACTTCACCGGCAGCATGGGCGCCGAGGCGATCAAGGCGCTGGTCCAGAACATGGACCTCGAAGCCGAGGCGGAGAACCTGCGCGAGACCATCCGTTCCGGCAAGGGCCAGCGGAAGATCCGGGCGCTCAAGCGGCTGAAGGTCGTCGCGGCGTTCCAGAACACCCGCAACTCGCCGCTCGGCATGGTGCTCGACTGCGTGCCGGTCATCCCGCCGGACCTGCGTCCGATGGTGCAGCTGGACGGTGGCCGCTTCGCGACCTCCGACCTGAACGACCTGTACCGCCGCGTGATCAACCGGAACAACCGCCTCAAGCGGCTGATCGACCTCGGCGCGCCCGAGATCATCGTCAACAACGAGAAGCGGATGCTCCAGGAGGCCGTCGACGCGCTGTTCGACAACGGCCGTCGCGGCCGTCCGGTCACCGGCCCGGGCAACCGGCCGCTGAAGTCGCTCTCCGACATGCTCAAGGGCAAGCAGGGCCGGTTCCGCCAGAACCTGCTGGGCAAGCGCGTCGACTACTCCGGCCGTTCGGTCATCGTGGTCGGCCCGAAGCTCAAGCTGCACCAGTGCGGCCTGCCCAAGCAGATGGCGCTGGAGCTGTTCAAGCCGTTCGTGATGAAGCGGCTGGTCGACCTCAACCACGCGCAGAACATCAAGTCCGCCAAGCGGATGGTGGAGCGGCAGCGGCCGGTCGTGTGGGACGTGCTGGAGGAGGTCATCGGTGAGCACCCGGTCCTGCTGAACCGGGCGCCCACCCTGCACCGCCTGGGTATCCAGGCCTTCGAGCCGCAGTTGGTCGAGGGCAAGGCCATCCAGATCCACCCGCTGGTCTGCACCGCGTTCAACGCCGACTTCGACGGTGACCAGATGGCGGTCCACGTGCCGCTGTCCGCCGAGGCCCAGGCCGAGGCCCGGATCCTGATGCTGTCGTCGAACAACATCCTCAAGCCGGCCGACGGCAAGCCGGTCACCATGCCCACCCAGGACATGGTCATCGGTCTCTACCACCTCACCCACCTCACTCCGGGGGGCAAGGGCGAGGGCCGGGCGTTCAGCTCGGACGCCGAGGCGCGGATGGCGTTCGACAACGGCGAGCTGCACCTCCAGACTCCGGTCAAGATCCGGCTGCGGGGCGTCGTCGGGGTCGAGAACGGTGCCGGCGCCGAGCCGTGGGTCGCGCCCGAGGGCTGGGTCGAGGGTGAGCCGGTGACGGTGGAGACCACCCTGGGTCGGGTCCTGTTCAACGAGACGCTGCCCCCGGGCTACCGCTTCGTGAACTACGAGATCCGCAAGGGCCAGCTCTCCGCGATCGTCAACGACCTCGCCGAGCGCTTCCCGAAGGTGGCCCTCGCGGCCACCCTGGACGGGCTCAAGGAGGCCGGTTTCCACTGGGCCACCTGGTCCGGCGTCACCATCGGCATGGAGGACGTCATCGCTCCGCCGCGCAAGCGGGAGATCCTGGAGCGGTACGAGAAGGAAGCCGACCGGATCGACAAGCAGTACCAGCGTGGTCTGATGACCGCCGAGGAGCGTCGCGGCGAGCTCATCGAGATCTGGACCAAGGCGACCAACGAGGTCGCCAAGGAGATGGACACCGCGCTGCCGCAGGAGAACCCGCTGTGGAAGATGATCAACTCGGGTGCCCGCGGTAACCTGCTCCAGCTCCGGCAGATCGCGGCGATCCGTGGTCTGGTGGCCAACCCGAAGGGTGAGATCATCCCGCGACCCATCAAGGCGTCGTACCGGGAGGGTCTCTCCGTGCTGGAGTACTTCATCTCCACGCACGGTGCCCGGAAGGGTCTCGCCGACACCGCGCTGCGTACCGCCGACTCGGGTTACCTGACCCGTCGTCTGGTGGACGTCTCGCAGGACGTCATCATCCGCGAGGAGGACTGCGGCACCGACCGCGCCATCCCGATGCAGATCGGCGAGCGGCTGGACGGCAAGCTGGTCGTGCACACGCACGCCGAGACCAGCGTGCACGCCCGTACCCTGGCCGACGACATCAAGGGGCCGGACGGCACCGTGGTCGCCGAGCGGGGTCAGGACATCAACTCGATCGGGGTCGACCGGATCGTCGCGGCCGGGGTGGAGACCGTCCGGGTGCGCAGCGTGCTCACCTGCGAGTCGAAGCTGGGCGTCTGCGCGGCCTGCTACGGCCGTTCGCTGCCGACCGGCAAGTCGGTCGACATCGGTGAGGCCGTCGGCATCATCGCCGCCCAGTCCATCGGTGAGCCGGGTACGCAGCTGACGATGCGTACCTTCCACACCGGTGGTGTCGCGGGTGAGGACATCACCCAGGGTCTGCCCCGTGTCCAGGAGATCTTCGAGGCCCGGATCCCGAAGGGCAAGGCGCCCATCGCCGACACCCCGGGCCGGATCCGGATCGAGGACGGCGAGCGGTCGCGGAAGATCATCGTGATCCCGGACGACGGTAGCGACGAGATCGTGTACGACAAGATCTCGAAGCGGGTCAAGCTGCGGGCGCACGACGGTGACCACGTCGAGGTCGGCGAGAAGCTCACCGAGGGCACCATCGACCCGCACGAGCTGCTGCGCATCCTCGGCCCGCGCGCGGTCCAGGTCCACCTGACCCAGGAGGTCCAGGAGGTCTACCGCTCGCAGGGTGTGCTCATCCACGACAAGCACATCGAGATCATCATCCGCCAGATGCTCAAGCGGGTGACGGTCATCGATTCCGGCTCGACCGAGTTCCTGCCGGGCGTGTTGGTCGACCGGGCGCTCTTCGAGTCGGAGAACCGCCGGCTCGTCTCCGAGGGCGGCGAGCCCGCCGCGGGTCGCCCGGTGCTGATGGGTATCACCAAGGCCTCGCTGGCCACGGACTCCTGGCTGTCGGCGGCCTCCTTCCAGGAGACCACCCGGGTGCTGACGGACGCGGCGATCCACGCCCGCAGCGACTCGCTGATCGGCCTCAAGGAGAACGTGATCATCGGTAAGCTCATCCCGGCCGGTACGGGCATCAGCAAGTACCGCAATGTCCGGGTCGAGCCGACCGAGGAGGCGAAGGCCAAGGTCTACTCGATGACCGGCTACCCGGAGACCGACTACGGCTTCGGGCCGGCCAGCGGCCAGGCGGTGCCGCTGGACGACTTCGACTTCGGGTCGTACCGCTAAGCAATAGAACACGAGGAGGCCCCCGGCGGATGCCGGGGGCCTCCTCGTGTCTCCGGGTGCGCCGGAATGGTGCTCGCGACCACGGTGCTCGCCCTGGTCCTGGGTTTCGCCGAGTCCACCGGGTAGGCCGTCGTCGACCGGGGCCTGCACCGGTCCCCGGCCGGGCCCGGCCGGAGCGGGGCATGATGGTGGGCATGACGACCGTGCCCGGACAGGTGCCCGTCGCCCCGCAGGCGCCGCGCCATCCGCTCGACCCTGAGCCGGTCCGCTCGACCAAGGCCCGCGCGGTCTTCGCCCTCGGGCTGATCGGGGCGCTCACCGGGCTCTTCGTCGGTGGGGTGGTGCCGTCGACCATCGCCCTCGTGCTCGCCCGGCAGGCCCGCCGGGAGGCGTACGCCTCGGGCGGCTTCCTCACCGGCGGCGACTGGCTGCGCCAGGGTGAGCGACTGGCCCGGGCCGGCCTGGTGCTGGCCGCGTTCGCCGTGGTGGCGGCGGTGGTGATCGGGGTGGTTCGGCTGGCCGGCGCTCCCGTCGGCCATGACTACCCCCCGAACATCGACTGACCGGGTGGGGGAGCGCCAGCACGCCCGACCCCGGCACCGGGACGCGCGACGGTAGCCTGGCCGGTGTCCGCCACGCGGTGGCGAGCCATGTCGACAGGAGGATCCCGTGACGGAACCGGCCCCCTCGCCGGGCAGCGACCCGACCCGGTCCGTCACCGGGTCGGACGCCGCCGGGTCCGCCGCCGATGCCGAGCCCGCCAGCCGGTGGGCCGCGCCGGGGGCCGGTGCTGACGAAGGGCCGAGCGCACCACCGGAGGTCGCCGGCGTCGGGTACGCCCCGCCGCCGGTCGCCCCACCGGACGCGCCGGGCGGACGCTGGTCGCCGGTCGGCCCGTATCCTCCCGCCGGACCTTCGATGCCAACCGGTCGCCCGGGCCAGCCGGGGCCCGCCGGTCCCCGCCCTCACGGCGGGCCGGGCCACCCCGGGCAGCCGGCTCCCGCAAGCCCCGGGGTCGGGCCGACCGTCGCCGGTCCCGGCGGGATGTCCCCGGCTCAGCCCGGCCCCACCGGCGCCGGGCCCTACTTTCCGCCGACCGTGCCCGGTCCCGGCGGGTACCCGGGCCAGCAGCCGCCGCCCCCCGGCGTCTGGCCGGGGTCCTATCCGGGGCGGGCGCCGGCGTCTGGTGGCGGGTGGGCGGCCCCGGGCGGCGCGCCGGGCGGTGCCGGCTGGAGTCCGGTGCCACCGGCGGTCGGGCCCCGGCCGGGTGCGATGCCGCCGCCTCCGCGCGAGCCCGGCCGCCCGCCGAAGCGGGTCGACCCGGTTCCGGGCACGCCGTTCGGCGTGGTTCACCTGGATGTGCCCCCGGTGACCTCGGGGCTCGCCGTCGGGTCGCTGGTCACCGGGATCGCCTCGATCCTGGTCTCGCTGCTGGTGTTCTGCTTCGGCTTCGCGGGGCCGGACTACGGCGGCGCCTGGGCGGCCGGGGCGTTCACCGTGCTCGGCGGCATCGCCGGGACCGCCGCGATCGTCGCGGGTCTGCTGTCTCGCCGGCAGATCCGGCGGCCGGCGCCGCCGCCGGCGGTGCGGTTCACCGGGCGGGGTCTGGCCGTGGCGGGGCTCAGTTGCGGGGGAGTGGGGCTTCTCCTCAGCCTGCTCGGGCTCGCGGTGGCCCTGGTGGTGCAGATCACGCAAGCGGCCGCTTGAGCCGTTGACCGGGGCGAACGGGCGGGCCGGACGTCCTGCGGTGTTCGGTGCGCGGGCGGAACCGGGGCCGCCCGGCCGGTCGCGGGCGCAGCCGGTACACTGGTAGCCGTAGGTGCCCATCACGGGCGGGCAGGCGCGATGCGATCGGCCGGTGGACTGCGACGCGGTTCTCCCGGACCGCTCCGTTTTGACCTGCGCGGCTGTGGTAGGTACTCTTTTCCCTTGTGCCCGGGCAGGCCCGGGCAATGCGTGCGTGCGCTGGACCCGGTCAGCCGGTGATCGCGCGGCCGCACGACCAAAGCCCAAGATCCGGCGCGGGGACCTCCCTGCGCCGGTGACAGAAACCCGGTACGGCGCGCGAGCGACGCAGCGGGACCGTGATCCGGGCGACACGCCCGACCGCGGGTGCTGGGACCTCCGTCAGGTGGCCCTGGTTGGAATGTAGGAGAGCCGTCCATCAGGCCGGCTAGAGCAGACGGCGCGGTCGCCTCGCAGCGGCCGAAGGGAGCGGAGAAACCCGGTGCCCACCATTCAGCAGCTGGTCCGAAAGGGCCGACAGGCCAAGACGACCAAGACCAAGACCCCTGCGCTCAAGGGGTCTCCCCAGCGGCGCGGCGTGTGCACCCGCGTGTACACCACCACCCCGAAGAAGCCGAACTCGGCGCTGCGCAAGGTCGCTCGTGTCAAGCTCAGCAGCCAGATCGAGGTGACCGCCTACATCCCGGGCGTCGGCCACAACCTGCAGGAGCACTCGATCGTGCTCGTCCGCGGCGGCCGTGTGAAGGACCTCCCCGGCGTGCGGTACAAGATCGTCCGCGGCTCGCTGGACACCCAGGGTGTCCGCAACCGCAAGCAGGCGCGCAGCCGTTACGGCGCGAAGAAGGAGAAGAGCTGACATGCCGCGTAAGGGACCCGCTCCGCGGAAGGCGTTGGTCGCTGACCCGGTGTACAACTCGCCGTTGGTCACCCAGCTGGTGAACAAGATCCTGCTGCGCGGCAAGCGTCAGCTCGCCGAGCGCATCGTGTACGCCGCCCTCGAGGGCTGCCGCGAGAAGTCCGGCACCGACCCCGTCGTCACCCTCAAGCGGGCGATGGACAACGTGAAGCCGACCCTCGAGGTCCGCAGCCGGCGCGTCGGTGGCGCCACCTACCAGGTTCCGGTCGAGGTCCGGCCGGCCCGCGCGACCACCCTCGGTCTGCGCTGGCTGGTGACCTACTCCCGCGCCCGGCGCGAGAAGACCATGGTCGAGCGACTCATGAACGAGCTGCTGGACGCGAGCAACGGCCTCGGTGCCGCCGTCAAGCGGCGCGAGGACACCCACAAGATGGCCGAGTCCAACAAGGCCTTCGCGCACTACCGCTGGTAACACCCTGGTTCCGGCGCCCACGAGGCGCCGGAACCGCCACCAGTTGTGTCGAGACGACGATAAGTAGGGATTGAAGTGGCCGCCGCAGACGCGCTCGCCAACGTACGCAACATCGGCATCATGGCGCACATCGATGCCGGTAAGACCACTACCACCGAGCGAATCCTGTTCTACACCGGTATCACGTACAAGATCGGTGAGGTCCACGAGGGCGCTGCCGTCATGGACTGGATGGAGCAGGAGCAGGAGCGCGGTATCACCATCACCTCCGCCGCCACGAAGTGCGAGTGGAAGGGCCACACGATCCAGATCATCGACACGCCCGGCCACGTCGACTTCACGGTCGAGGTCGAGCGGTCGCTGCGGGTGCTGGACGGTGCGGTCGCGGTCTACGACGGTGTCGCCGGCGTGGAGCCACAGACGGAGAACGTCTGGCGTCAGGCGGACAAGTACAACGTCCCCCGGATGTGCTTCGTCAACAAGCTCGACCGGACCGGTGCCGACTTCTTCCGCTGCGTGCAGATGATGATCGACCGGCTCAACGCCACCCCGCTGGTGCTCCAGATCCCGATCGGGCTCGAGGGCGACCACATCGGCGTCGTCGACCTGATCGGCATGCGCGCCCTCACCTGGCGCGGGGAGACCCAGAAGGGTGAGGACTACGCGATCGAGGAGATCCCGGCCGACCTGGCCGACTCCGCGGCCGAGTGGCGCGAGAAGCTGATGGAGACCCTGGCCGACGTCGACGACTCGGTGATGGAGAAGTACCTGGAGGGCGAGGAGATCTCCGTCGAGGAGATCAAGGCCGCCATCCGTCGGGCCACCATCGCCGGCAAGGCCAACCCGGTGCTCTGCGGCTCCGCGTTCAAGAACAAGGGCGTCCAGCCGATGCTCGACGCCGTGGTCGACTTCCTGCCGTCGCCGCTGGACATTCCGGCGATCGAGGGCACCGCGACCGACGGCGAGACCCCGATGCAGCGGAAGCCGTCCACCTCGGAGCCGTTCTCCGCGCTGGCCTTCAAGATCCAGACCGACAAGCACCTCGGCAAGCTCACCTACGTCCGGGTCTACTCCGGCGTGGTCGAGTCCGGGTCCCAGGTGGTCAACTCCACCAAGGACCGCAAGGAGCGGGTCGGCAAGATCTACCAGATGCACGCCAACAAGCGGGAGGAGCGCAGCTCCGCCAAGGCTGGCGACATCATCGCGGTCCAGGGTCTGAAGCAGACCACCACCGGTGACACCCTGTGCGACCCGGCGAACCCGGTCATCCTCGAGTCGATGACCTTCCCGGAGCCGGTCATCGAGGTGGCCATCGAGCCGAAGACCAAGGCCGACCAGGAGAAGCTCAGCACCGCCATCCAGCGGCTGGCCGAGGAGGACCCGACCTTCCGCGTCAAGCTGGACGAGGAGACCGGCCAGACGGTCATCTCCGGCATGGGCGAGCTCCACCTGGACATCCTGGTGGACCGGATGCGCCGCGAGTTCAACGTCGAGGCGAACATCGGCAAGCCGCAGGTGGCGTACCGCGAGACCATCCGCCGCGCGGTGGAGAAGGTCGAGTACACCCACAAGAAGCAGACCGGTGGTTCCGGCCAGTACGCCCGGGTCATCATCAGCGTGGAGCCGCTGCCGCTGGACAACGACTCGCCGACCTACGAGTTCGCGAACGCCGTCACCGGTGGCCGCATCCCCAGGGAGTTCATCCCGTCGGTGGACGCGGGCGCCCAGGACGCCATGCAGTACGGCATCCTCGCCGGCTTCCCGCTGGTCGGCGTCAAGCTGACCCTGGTGGACGGCCAGTACCACGAGGTCGACTCGTCCGAGATGGCGTTCAAGATCGCCGGTTCGATGGCGCTGAAGGAGGCGGCCCGCAAGGCCGACCCGGCGCTGCTCGAGCCGATGATGGCCGTTGAGGTCACCACTCCTGAGGAGAACATGGGTGACGTCATCGGCGACCTCAACTCCCGCCGTGGCATCATCCAGGCGATGGAGGAGCGCGGCGGTGCCCGCGTCGTCCGCGCTCTGGTGCCGCTGTCGGAGATGTTCGGCTACGTCGGCGACCTGCGGTCGAAGACCCAGGGCCGGGCTAGCTACAGCATGCAGTTCGACTCCTACGCCGAGGTTCCGGCCTCGGTGGCCAAGGAGATCATCGCCAAGGCGACCGGTGAGTGACGCTCGCCTGAGCTGATCCGATGAGCCGGGGTACGGTCGCGGGAGGGATCTCCCGCCCGCGACCACCTCGGTCGGGTTGTGTGAATCCGGGCCTGTAGGCTTCATCGCCGCAGAACCCACCAAGGCTCTCCGGCCGTCAGGCCGGAAAGGCTGTCGACAGAGTCCTAAGCGCCGACCGGCGCACCGGGGCGAACGAACCAAGAAAGTCCACAGGAGGACACCAGTGGCGAAGGCGAAGTTCGAGCGGACTAAGCCGCACGTCAACATCGGCACCATTGGTCACATCGACCACGGTAAGACGACGCTGACGGCGGCCATCACCAAGGTCCTGCACGACGAGTACCCGGACCTGAACCCGTACACGCCGTTCGACGAGATCGACAAGGCGCCGGAGGAGAAGGCCCGCGGCATCACGATCTCGATCGCGCACGTCGAGTACCAGACCGCGAACCGGCACTACGCGCACGTGGACTGCCCGGGTCACGCGGACTACATCAAGAACATGATCACCGGTGCCGCCCAGATGGACGGCGCGATCCTGGTGGTCGCCGCGACCGACGGCCCGATGCCGCAGACCCGCGAGCACGTGCTGCTGGCCCGCCAGGTCGGCGTGCCGTACATCGTCGTGGCGCTCAACAAGAGCGACATGGTGGACGACGAGGAGCTCCTGGAGCTCGTCGAGCTCGAGGTCCGCGAGCTGCTCTCCTCGCAGGAGTACCCGGGTGACGACCTGCCGGTCGTCCGGGTCTCGGCGCTGAAGGCCCTCGAGGGTGACCCCGAGTGGACCGCCAAGCTGATGGACCTGATGAACGCCGTCGACACCGCGATTCCGCAGCCGGAGCGCGAGACCGACAAGCCGTTCCTCATGCCGATCGAGGACGTGTTCACGATCACCGGTCGTGGCACCGTCGTCACCGGTCGCGCCGAGCGTGGCATCCTCAAGCCGAACGAGGAGGTGGAGATCGTCGGCATCCGCGAGAAGTCGATGAAGACCACCTGCACCGGCATCGAGATGTTCCGCAAGCTGCTGGACGAGGCCCGGGCCGGTGAGAACGTCGGTCTGCTCCTCCGCGGCATCAAGCGCGAGGACGTCGAGCGCGGCATGGTCGTCGTCAAGCCGGGCACCACGACCCCGCACACGGAGTTCGAGGCGACGGTCTACATCCTCTCCAAGGAGGAGGGTGGCCGCCACACCCCGTTCTTCCAGAACTACCGTCCGCAGTTCTACTTCCGGACCACGGACGTCACCGGCGTCGTCACGCTGCCCGAGGGCACCGAGATGGTCATGCCGGGCGACAACACCACGATGACCGTGAAGCTGATCCAGCCCATCGCGATGGAGGAGAACCTCAAGTTCGCGATCCGGGAGGGTGGCCGTACGGTCGGCGCGGGTCGCGTCACCAAGATCATCAAGTGAGCTGGGTAACCCCGATTAGCGTCGCCGTGCGGTAGTACGGCATACTAGTCAGGTTGCGTAACGACGGTTAGTCGCCTGCGTCCGGTGAATACTGGACCTCCGGGCAGACCAACAGTCGCGCGCAGGGTGGTTGATCGCCACTGGCGGTCAACCACCCTCGCACGGCGTCCAGGTCGCGGTAACGCGATCGACGCCATGACCCACCGCGTGGTCAGAGAATCGCTCCGGAGTCCCGGGGCGGAGCCTGGTCCACGGGCGCGACACGCCCGACCGCGGGGGTCGGCGGAAGTGGGCCTGTGCCAGCCGGTACAGGCGCCCGCAACACAGCGGCATCGAGAGAAGGAACAGAAGCCACCATGGCGGGACAGAAGATCCGCATCCGGCTCAAGGCCTATGACCACGAGGTCGTCGACTCCTCGGCTCGGAAGATCGTCGAGACGGTGACGCGTACCGGGGCGCAGGTCGCTGGCCCGGTGCCGCTGCCCACGGAGATCAACCGTTTCTGCGTTATCCGCTCGCCGCACAAGTACAAGGACTCGCGCGAGCACTTCGAGATGCGCACGCACAAGCGTCTGATCGACATCATCGACCCGACCCCGAAGACGGTCGACTCGCTCATGCGCCTCGACCTGCCGGCTGGCGTCGACATCGAGATCAAGCTGTAGGGACCGGACAAATGGACAGGCAAGTCAAGGGGATCCTGGGCGCAAAGCTCGGCATGACCCAGGTCTGGGACAACAACAAGGTTGTCCCGGTGACCGTGGTCGAGGCCGGCCCCTGCGTCATCAGCCAGGTTCGTAGCGCCGAGAAGGACGGTTACTCCGCGGTCCAGCTGGCGTACGGCACGATCGACCCGCGCAAGGTCAAGAAGCCGATCAGCGGGCACTACGCGAAGGCGGACGTCGCGCCGCGGCGGCACATCGTCGAGCTGCGCACCACGGACGCCGCGGACTACTCGCCGGGCCAGGAGGTCACGGTCGAGGAGTTCCCCGCCGGCATCACCGTCGACGTCACCGGCAAGACCAAGGGCAAGGGCTACGCCGGCCCGATGAAGCGGCACGGCTTCCACGGTCTGCGCGCCAGCCACGGTGTGGAGCGCAAGCACCGCTCGCCGGGCTCCATCGGCGCCTGCGCGACCCCGGGCCGCGTCTTCAAGGGCACCCGGATGGCCGGTCGGATGGGTGGCGTGCGCTACACCGTCCAGAACCTGACGGTCCAGGCGATCGACACCGAGAACAACCTCCTGCTCGTCCGTGGCGCCATCCCCGGCCCCAAGGGCGCGCTGGTCCTGGTCCGTACCGCGGCCAAGGCCAAGGCGAAGAAGGGCGGTGCGGCCAAGTGACCACCGTTGACGTCCTCAACGTCGAAGGCGCCAAGAGCGGCTCCGTCGAGCTGCCGGCCGACATCTTCGACGTGCAGGCCAACATCGCGCTGATGCACCAGGTCGTGGTGGCTCAGCTCGCGGCGGCCCGGCAGGGCACGCACAAGGCCAAGACCCGCGGCGAGGTCTCCGGTGGAGGCAAGAAGCCGTACAAGCAGAAGGGCACCGGTCGTGCCCGCCAGGGCTCGACCCGCGCGCCGCAGTTCGCCGGCGGTGGCGTGGTCCACGGCCCGGTGCCGCGCGACTACAGCCAGCGGACCCCGAAGAAGATGAAGGCCGCCGCCCTGCGTGGCGCCCTCTCCGACCGGGCCCGCGCCGGCCAGGTGCACGTCGTCGAGGCGTTCGTCTCGGGTGAGAAGCCGTCGACCAAGGCCGCTCTGGCCACGCTGGCGAAGCTGACCGAGGCGCGTCGCGTCCTGGTCGTGCTGAGCAGCACCGACGAGCTGAACTGGGTGTCGCTGCGCAACGAGCCGCGGGTGCACCTGATCGAGGCCGGCCAGCTCAACACGTATGACGTGCTGGTGGCCGACGACGTGGTCTTCACCAAGGAGGCCCTGGACGAGTTCCTGGGCGTTCCCGCCGAGACCACCGAGGAGGGTGGCAAGTGAGCACGATCGCCGATCCGCGTGACGTCATCGTCGCGCCGGTCGTCTCGGAGAAGAGCTACAGCGAGCTGAACCGCAACTGGTACACCTTCCTGGTGCACCCGGACGCGAACAAGACCGAGATCAAGATCGCTATCCAGCAGATCTTCAACGTCCGCGTCCTGTCGGTCAACACGCTCAACCGCGAGGGCAAGCGCAAGCGGACCCGCACCGGGTTCGGAAAGCGCAAGGACACCAAGCGGGCGATGGTGAAGCTGGCTGACGGTGACCGTATCGAGGCCTTCGGCGGCCCGGTCAGCTGAGGGGTGTAGACAATGGCTATCCGTAAGTACAAGCCGACGACGCCGGGCCGGCGTGGCTCGAGCGTCGCCGACTTCGCCGAGATCACCCGGTCGACGCCGGAGAAGTCGCTGCTGGCTCCGCTGCCGAAGAAGGGCGGTCGCAACGCCCACGGTCGGATCACCACGCGGCACCACGGTGGCGGCCACAAGCGCCAGTACCGTCTGATCGACTTCAAGCGGGTCGACAAGGACGGCGTGCCGGCGAAGGTCGCGCACATCGAGTACGACCCGAACCGCACCGCGCGTATCGCGCTGCTGCACTACGCCGACGGCGAGAAGCGCTACATCATCGCGCCGAAGGACCTGAAGCAGGGCGACACGGTGGAGTCGGGCCCGGGTGCCGACATCAAGCCGGGCAACAACCTGCCGCTCCGGAACATCCCGGTCGGTACCACCATCCACAACGTGGAGCTGCGTCCGGGCGGCGGTGCCAAGCTGGCCCGTTCGGCCGGCGTCGGCATCCAGCTGCTCGGCCGCGAGGGCGCGTACGCGACCCTGCGCATGCCGTCCGGTGAGATCCGGCGTGTCGACGTGCGCTGCCGCGCGAGCGTCGGCGAGATCGGCAACGCCGACCAGTCGAACATCAACTGGGGTAAGGCCGGCCGGATGCGGTGGAAGGGCAAGCGCCCGACCGTCCGTGGTGTCGCGATGAACCCGGTCGACCACCCGCACGGTGGTGGTGAGGGTAAGACCTCCGGTGGTCGCCACCCGGTGAACCCGCAGGGTAAGCCCGAGGGCCGCACCCGTCGTAAGGGCCAGCCGAGCGACCGGCTGATCGTCCGCCGCCGCTACGCCACGCGTAAGCGCGGCTGAGGGAGATAAGACATGCCTCGCAGCCTGAAGAAGGGCCCGTTCGTCGACGACCACCTGCTCAAGAAGGTGGAGACGCAGAACGAGAAGGGCTCCAAGAACGTCATCAAGACCTGGTCGCGGCGCTCGACGATCATCCCCGACATGCTGGGGCACACGATCGCCGTGCACGACGGGCGCAAGCACGTCCCGGTCTTCGTGACCGAGGCCATGGTCGGGCACAAGCTCGGCGAGTTCGCGCTGACCCGCACGTTCAAGGGTCACGAGAAGGACGACCGGAAGAGCCGCCGGCGCTGACGCCGCGGGCATACGGATAGAGGAACAAGGGGTTACAGCGATGCCAGGAAAGGGCGACGCTCCGGTGCTTCCGGGCGCGCGGGCGGTTGCGCGGCACGTGCGCATCTCGCCGATGAAGGCGCGCCGGGTGGTCAACCTCGTCCGCGGCCTGCCCGCGAAGGAGGCGCTCACGGTGCTGCAGTTCGCGCCGCAGGCTGCGAGCGAGCAGGTGTACAAGGTGCTCGCGAGCGCGATCGCCAACGCGGAGAACAACGAGCGGCTGGACCCCGACGCGCTGCTCGTCAGCGAGGCGTTCGTCGACGAGGGCCCGACGATGAAGCGGTTCCGGCCGCGGGCGCAGGGCCGGGCGTACCGGATCCGCAAGCGCACCTGTCACATCACCGTGGCGGTCGAGGCGGTGGCGCCGGCCGCGCCGAAGAAGTCGGCGAAGAAGGCCGCTCCGGCCAAGCAGGCCGCGGCCGCTGAGGGGCAGAGCACGACGGAGGGTGCCGAGTAATGGGTCAGAAGGTTCACCCCACTGGGTTCCGGCTCGGCATCTCGACCGACTGGAAGTCCCGCTGGTTCGCGGACAAGCTCTACAAGGACTACATCGGCGAGGACGTCAAGATCCGCCGGATGATGTCCAAGGGCCTGGAGCGCGCGGGTATCTCCAAGGTCGACATCGAGCGCACCCGGGACCGGGTCCGGGTCGACATCCACACCGCCCGGCCGGGCATCGTCATCGGCCGTAAGGGTGCGGAGGCCGACCGGATCCGGGGCGAGCTGGAGAAGCTCACCGGCAAGCAGGTTCAGCTGAACATCATCGAGGTGAAGAGCCCCGAGTCGGACGCGCAGCTGGTCGCCCAGGGCGTCGCCGAGCAGCTGTCCAGCCGGGTCAGCTTCCGCCGGGCCATGCGCAAGGCGATGCAGTCCGCCATGAAGAACCCGGTCTGCAAGGGCATCCGGGTGCAGGTCTCGGGCCGCCTCGGTGGCGCCGAGATGAGCCGGACCGAGTTCTACCGCGAGGGCCGGGTTCCGCTGCACACGCTGCGGGCCAACATCGAGTACGGCTTCTTCGAGGCCCGTACCACCTTCGGCCGGATCGGCGTGAAGGTCTGGATCTACAAGGGCGACGCCGTCCCGGGCCGCGAGGCCCCGGCCGAGGCCGCCCCGTCGCGCGGCCCGCGCCGCGACCGTGGCGACCGGCCGGAGCGGCCGCGCCGTGGCCGGTCGGGTTCGTCGGGTACGACCGCCGGTGGCACCGAGGCCGGCCGCGCTGCCGCGACCACCATCGCGCAGCAGGCGGAGACGCCGGCCGGCGAGCCGGTCGACGCCGGCGCCGTGGCCGCAGCCGCGACCCAGCCGGCAGAAACGCAGCAGGAGGGCTGACAGATGCTGATGCCGCGCAAGCCCCCGAAGGGCTTCCGCAAGCCGCACCACCCGGACCGCCACGGCGCGTCCAAGGGTGGTAACCGGGTGGTGTTCGGCGAGTTCGGGATCCAGGCTCTCGAGCCGGCGTACGTGACCAACCGCCAGATCGAGTCGGCGCGTATCGCGATGACCCGTCACATCAAGCGTGGTGGCAAGGTCTGGATCACGATCTTCCCGGACCAGGCCCTCACCAAGAAGCCGGCGGAAACCCGGATGGGTTCCGGTAAGGGCTCGCCCGAGTGGTGGGTCGCCAACGTCAAGCCGGGGCGGGTCCTCTTCGAGATGTCCTTCCCCAACGAGCAGATCGCGCGAGAGGCGATGCGTCGCGCGATCCACAAGCTCCCGATGAAGTGCCGCATTGTTACGCGCGAAGTGGGTGAATCCTGATGGCAGCGGGCGTCAAGGCCTCCGAGCTGCGTGAGCTCTCCGAGGAGGAGCTGGTCACGAAGCTGCGCGAGGCGAAGGCGGAGCTGTTCAACCTCCGCGTGCAGGGCGCAACCGGGCAGCTTGACAACAACCGGCGGCTGCAGGTCATCCGTCGGGAGATCGCCCGGATCTACACGATCATGCGTGAGCGTGAGCTGGGTCTCTCGGCCGCGCCGACTGAGGTGACTGCATCATGAGTGAGAACACCACCGCCACCGCGCGGGCCCGCCGCAAGGTGCGTGAGGGCCTCGTGGTCAGCGACAAGATGGAAAAGACCGTCGTGGTCGAGGTCGAGGACCGGGTCAAGCACGCGCTGTACGGCAAGATCATGCGCCGGACCAGCAAGCTGAAGGTGCACGACGAGCAGAACTCGGCCGGCATCGGCGACCGGGTCCTGATCATGGAGACCCGGCCGCTGTCCGCCACCAAGCGGTGGCGGCTCGTGGAGATCCTCGAGAAGGCCAAGTAGCGAAGGCTCGAGCTCGGCCGGCATCGGTCGGGCGCAGGTTCCGCCAGGCTCCGGCCGCCCTCGGGCGGCCGGAGAACCGGCAGACATAGGAGATAGACGTGATTCAGCAGGAGTCGCGACTGCGTGTCGCCGACAACACGGGTGCCCGGGAGATCCTGTGCATCCGGGTTCTCGGCGGCTCCGGTCGGCGCTACGCGAGCATCGGCGACGTCATCGTGGCCACGGTCAAGGACGCGATCCCCGGTGCCGGTGTCAAGAAGGGCGACGTCGTCAAGGCCGTCGTCGTTCGCACCGCCAAGGAGAAGCGGCGGCCGGACGGCTCGTACATCCGCTTCGACGAGAACGCCGCCGTCATCATCAAGGACGGTGGGGACCCGCGCGGCACCCGTATCTTCGGCCCGGTGGGGCGCGAGCTGCGGGACAAGCGGTTCATGAAGATCATCTCTCTCGCGCCGGAGGTGTTGTGACCGTGAAGGTCAAGAAGGGCGACACGGTCGTCGTCATCGCCGGCAAGGACAAGGGTGCCAAGGGCAAGGTCATCGCGGCCTACCCGCGGCAGGACAAGGTCCTGGTCGAGGGCGTGAACCGGGTCAAGAAGCACACCCGCATCAGCACCACCCAGCGTGGCGCCAAGACCGGTGGCATCGTCACCCAGGAGGCCCCGATCCACGTCTCGAACGTGATGGTCGTGGACTCCGACGGCAAGCCGACCCGCGTCGGTTACCGGATCGACGACAACGGCCAGAAGGTCCGCATCGCGCGTAGCACCGGTAAGGACCTGTGATGACCACGGCTACCGAAACCAAGACCATGCCGCGCCTCAAGGAGCGGTACCGCAACGAGATCGTGGCCCAGCTGCGCGAGCAGTACAGCTACGGCAACCCCATGCAGGTGCCGCGGCTGGTCAAGATCGTCGTCAACATGGGTGTCGGCGAGGCCGCTCGGGACGCCAAGCTGATCGACGGCGCGGTCCGCGACCTGGCCACCATCACCGGCCAGAAGCCGCAGGTGCGGCGGGCGACCAAGTCCATCGCGCAGTTCAAGCTGCGCGAGGGCATGCCGATCGGCGCGAAGGTCACCCTGCGGGGCGACCGGATGTGGGAGTTCCTGGACCGGCTGCTGTCCATCGCACTGCCGCGTATCCGTGACTTCCGGGGTCTGGACGGGCGCAAGCTCGACGGGCACGGCAACTACACGTTCGGTCTGACCGAGCAGTCGGTGTTCCACGAGATCGACCAGGACAAGATCGATCGCCAGCGGGGCATGGACATCACGGTGGTCACGACCGCCACGACCGACGACGAGGGCCGGGCGCTGCTCAAGCTCCTGGGCTTCCCGTTCAAGGAGAACTGAGATGGCCAAGAAGGCGCTGATCCTCAAGGCGGCCGCGAAGCCGAAGTTCTCGGTTCGCGCGTACACCCGCTGCCAGCGGTGCGGGCGTCCGAAGGCGGTGTACCGCAAGTTCGGTCTCTGCCGGGTGTGCATCCGGGAGATGGCCCACCGCGGTGAGCTGCCCGGCGTGTCCAAGGCTTCCTGGTAATAGCCCGGCGCGCTTCGCGCGTCAGCTGAACTGTCTCTTCGCCGTAGGCCCCAGGCCCAGCCCGGGGAACCCCGGCGAGAAAGGTTGACGAGTTTCATGACGATGACCGACCCGATCGCAGACATGCTCACGCGTCTGCGTAACGCCAACCAGGCGTACCACGACCGGGTGACGATGCCGTACTCGAAGATCAAGGCGAACATCGCCGAGGTCCTCAAGTCCGAGGGTTACATCAGCACCTGGTCGGTCGAGGAGCCCGAGGAGGGCGCCGTCGGCAAGCGACTGGTCGTCGAGCTGAAGTACGGCCAGAACCGAGAGCGGAGCCTGGCCGGCATCAAGCGGGTGTCCAAGCCCGGTCTCCGGGTTTACGCCAAGTCGGACGGGCTCCCGCGGGTGCTCGGCGGGCTGGGCGTGGCGATCATTTCGACGTCCCAGGGGCTGCTCACCGACCGGCAGGCCCGCAAGCGGAGCGTTGGCGGGGAAGTCCTCGCCTTCGTCTGGTAACGGGAGAACGGTAGAAATGTCGCGAATTGGACGTAAGTCGATCCCGGTGCCAGCCGGCGTCGATGTCACGATCGACGGCCAGACCGTCAAGGTCAAGGGCCCCAAGGGCGAGTTGAGCCACGTGCTGGCCGAGCCGATCACGGCGGAGCGGGCCGAGGACGGCGCGCTGCAGGTCAACCGACCGAACGACGAGCGCAAGGCCAAGGAGCTGCACGGCCTGAGCCGTACGCTGGTGGCCAACATGATCGTCGGGGTGACCGAGGGCTACAAGAAGAGCCTCGAGATCGCCGGTACCGGTTACCGTGTTACCGCCAAGGGCAAGGACCTGGAGTTCGCGCTCGGGTTCTCGCACCCGGTCCTGGTGCAGGCGCCGAACGGCATCACCTTCACGGTCGAGAAGCCGACGCTGTTCCACGTGGCCGGCATCGACAAGCAGCAGGTCGGTGAGATCGCCGCAAACATCCGGAAGATCCGCCCGCCGGAGCCGTACAAGGGCAAGGGCATCAAGTACCAGGGCGAGGTCATCCGCCGTAAGGCCGGAAAGGCAGGTAAGAAGTGAGCGCCACGCTGCTCAAGCGCCGCCGCGGCGTCGCCGCCAAGCGTGCCGTCGGGCGTGCGCGTCGGCACTTCCGGGTCCGCAAGAACATCAGCGGCACCGCCGAGCGTCCGCGCCTGGTCGTCACCCGCTCGCTGCGGCACATCGTCGCCCAGATCGTGGACGACGCCAAGGGCCACACCCTGGCGTCGGCCTCGACCATGGACGCCTCGCTGCGCGGTGCCGAGGGCGACAAGAGCGCCCTGGCCGGCAAGGTCGGCGCCCTGCTCGCCGAGCGGGCCAAGGCCGCCGGCGTCTCGAAGGTCGTCTTCGACCGCGGTGGCAACCGGTACGCGGGGCGGGTCGCCGCGCTTGCCGACGCCGCCCGCGAAGCCGGGCTCGAGTTCTAGAAACCCCGTCACGAGAGAGAAGGAAGGCTGCTGATGCCAGGTCAACAGCGCCGTGGCGGCGGGTCCGGTGGCAACGAGGGTGGTCGCCGCGACAACCGCCGTGAGGGCGGCCGCGGAAACGCGCCCGTCGAGAAGACCCCGCACCTCGAGCGGGTCGTCGCGATCAACCGCGTCGCCAAGGTCGTGAAGGGTGGTCGTCGCTTCAGCTTCACCGCCCTGGTGATCGTGGGCGACGGCGACGGCACCGTCGGCGTGGGCTACGGAAAGGCCAAGGAGGTGCCCGCGGCGATCGCCAAGGGTGTCGAGGAGGCCAAGAAGCACTTCTTCAAGGTGCCGCGGATCGGCGCCTCGATCCCGCACCCGGTGCAGGGCGAGGACGCGGCCGGTGTGGTGCTGCTCAAGCCGGCCTCGGCCGGTACGGGTGTCATCGCCGGTGGTCCGGTGCGTGCCGTGCTGGAGTGCGCGGGTATCCACGACGTGCTCTCCAAGAGCCTCGGCTCGTCCAACCCGATCAACATCGTGCACGCCACGGTGGCGGCCCTGAAGGCGCTCGAGTCGCCCGAGGCGGTCGCGGCCCGTCGTGGTCTGCCGGTCGAGGACGTTGCGCCGGCCGCCATGCTGGCGTCGCGGGCGGGGGTGGCGTCCTGATGGCACGCCTGAAGGTCACCCAGGTCCGGTCCGAGATCGGGACCAAGAAGAACCAGCGTGACTCGCTGCGTTCGCTCGGTCTCAAGCGGATCAACGACGTGGTGGTCAAGGAGGACCGTCCGGAGATCCGCGGCATGATCTTCACGGTCAACCACCTCGTGAAGGTCGAGGAGGTCGAGTAATGACGATCAAGGTCCACCACCTGCGTCCGGCGCCCGGGGCCAAGACCGACAAGACCCGTGTGGGTCGCGGTGAGGGCTCGAAGGGCAAGACCGCCGGTCGCGGTACCAAGGGTTCGAAGGCCCGGAAGAACATCTCGCCGGCGTTCGAGGGTGGGCAGATGCCCATCCACATGCGCCTGCCGAAGATGAAGGGCTTCAAGAACAAGTTCAAGGTCGTCTTCCAGGTGGTCAACCTGGACCGGCTCGCCGAGCTCTTCCCGAACGGCGGCCAGGTCGGCCCGGTCGAGCTGGTCGAGGCCGGTGCGGTCCGCAAGGGCCAGCCGGTCAAGGTGCTCGGCACCGGCGACCTCGGCGGCGTGGCGCTCCAGGTGTCGGCGCACGCGTTCAGCGCGTCGGCCAAGGAGAAGATCACCGCTGCCGGCGGCTCGGTCACCGAGCTGTAAGGCACTGTCCATGGCGCCCGCTCAGTTGTCCACAACTGGGCGGGCGCCACGGTCTACCGGGCAGATGTGCACCGGGTAACATCGGATTCGTTTTATGTAGCCGGGCACATCTGCCCGGACCGGGGCGGGGCTGTTAGAGTCCCATCCCAGCTATGGATATCGGGCGCTCGCCCGGCACCCACCCCGCTCCGCCAGGGATCATCACCGGCGGCCCGCGTCGCGCAGGAGGAAGAAGTTGCTGTCCGCCTTTCTCAGTGCGTTCCGTACGCCTGACCTGCGCAAGAAGCTGCTGTTCACAGTAGGCATCATTGCGGTCTACCGGCTCGGCGCCACGCTGCCCAGCCCCGGCGTCTCGTACGGCAACGTCCAGAAGTGCCTCGACACCCTCCAGGGCGGCAGCACCGGCGTGCTGAACCTGCTGGACCTCTTCTCGGGTGGCGCGCTGCTGCAGCTGTCGGTCTTCGCGCTCGGCATCATGCCGTACATCACCGCGTCGATCATCCTGCAGCTGCTGACGGTGGTCATCCCGCGGCTCGAGCAGCTCCGCAAGGAGGGCCAGGCCGGCCAGGCGAAGATCACCCAGTACACCCGGTACCTGACCCTGGGCCTGGGCATCCTGCAGTCGTCGGCGTTCGTGGCGCTGGCCCGCTCCGGCCAGCTGTTCAACAACCAGTGCGACCAGTTCCCGATCGTCCCCAAGGGCACCGGGATCCCGGACTGGCTGACGCTGACCATCCTGGTCATGACCATGACCTCCGGCACCGGTGTGGTGATGTGGCTCGGCGAGCTGATCACCGACCGCGGCGTCGGCAACGGCATGTCCGTCCTGATCTTCACCTCGATCGCGGCCCGGCTCCCCAGCGAGGGCTGGAAGATCAAGACCACCAAGGGCTGGGGGATGTTCTTCCTCGTCATCGCCCTGGTCCTGCTGGTCATCACCGCGGTCACCTTCATCGAGCAGGCGCAGCGCCGGATCCCGGTGCAGTACGCCAAGCGCATGATCGGCCGGCGGATGTACGGCGGCACCTCCACCTACATCCCGCTGAAGGTGAACCAGGCCGGCGTCATCCCGGTCATCTTCGCCTCGTCGCTGCTCTACCTGCCGACGCTCATCCTTCAGTTCTTCGACCCGAACAACCCGGGCAAGACCCAGGCGTGGATCCAGAACCACATCGTGAAGGCGAGCGCGCCGGAGCACATCGCGATCTACTTCCTGCTGATCGTCTTCTTCACGTACTTCTACGTGTCGATCACGTTCAACCCGACCGAGGTCGCGGACAACATGAAGAAGTACGGCGGCTTCGTGCCGGGCATCCGCCCCGGCAAGCCGACCGCCGAGTACCTCGACTTCATCCTGAGCCGGATCACCCTGCCGGGCGCGCTCTACCTGGGCATCATCGCGATCCTGCCGAACTTCTTCTTCATCTGGCTCGACAACCAGCAGTTCCAGAACTTCCCGTTCGGCGGCACCGCTGTGCTCATCATGGTCGGCGTCGGTCTGGAGACCGTGAAGCAGATCGAGAGCCAACTCATGCAGCGGAACTACGAAGGGTTCCTGCGGTAGATGCGACTCGTTCTGGTTGGCCCGCCGGGCGCGGGCAAGGGCACACAGGCGGAGTTCATCGCCGCCCACCTCTCGGTGCCGAAGATCTCGACCGGTGACATCTTCCGGGCCAACGTCACCCAGGGCACGCCCCTGGGGGTCGAGGCGAAGCGGTACATGGACGCCGGCAAGCTGGTCCCCGACGAGGTCACCATCAACATGGTGCGGGGCCGGCTCGCCGAGCCCGATGCCAGCGAGGGTTTCCTGCTCGACGGCTTCCCGCGGACGATTCCGCAGGCCGCCGCGCTGGACAAGCTCCTCGCCGACCTCGGCACCGCGCTGGACCTGGTCCTGGAGCTGGTCGTCGACGACGACGAGGTGATCCGGCGACTCTCCGGCCGGCGCACCTGCCGCGGCTGCGGCAAGATCTGGCACGTCGAGTTCGACGCCACCACCCGTGAGGGCGTCTGCGACCGCTGCGGCGCCGAGCTGTTCCAGCGCGACGACGACAAGCCGGAGACCATTGCGGCCCGCCTGGCGGTGTACGCCGAGGAGACCGCGCCGCTGGTCGACTACTACGGTGCCCAGGGCAAGCTCGTCGGCATCGACGCGACCGGGCCGGTGGAGGACGTCACCGTCCGCGCCATCGACGCGCTGCGCTCGTACGGCGGCTGACGTCCCGCCGGGGATCCCGGCGGATAGAGTGCGAACAGCGGGGTACGTCCGGCGTGCCCCGCTGATCCGCGCAACGAAAGGTAACGCCTCCATGCGTCGTCCCCAGCTGGACATCCAGCTGAAGACCCCCGACCAGATCGAGTTGATGCGGGCCGCCGGTCTGGTGGTCGCCCGCGCGCTGCGTCGGATGCGGGAGGCGGTCGCCCCCGGGGTGACCACCGCCGACCTGGACGCGATCGCCGAGGCCACCATCCGGGAGGCTGGTGCGATTCCGTCGTTCAAGGGCTACCACGGCTTCCCGGCGTCGATCTGCTCGTCGGTGAACGAGCAGGTGGTGCACGCGATCCCGGCGTCGAAGCAGGCGCTGCGGGAGGGCGACCTGATCTCGATCGACTGCGGCGCGGTCCTGAACGGTTGGCACGGCGACGCCGCCATCACGGTCGGCGTCGGCGAGGTCGACCCGGCCCTGCTGAAGATGGCGTCGGTGGCCGAGGACGCGATGTGGGCGGGGATCGCGGCGGCGGCCCGGGGCGCGGCCAGCGGCAAGGGCCGGCTCACGGACATCTCCCACGCGGTCGAGAACGCGATCCGCAAGGGCGGCCGGTACGGCATCGTCGACGGCTACGGCGGCCACGGGATCGGCACCGAGATGCACCAGGACCCGCACGTGCTGAACCACGGGCGCCCGGGCAAGGGCCCCCGGCTGGTGCCGGGCATGGCGCTGGCCATCGAGCCGATGATCACCATGGGCTCGCCCCGGACCGAGGAGCTGGCGGACGGCTGGACCGTGGTGACCCGGGACGGGTCGATGGCGGCGCACGTCGAGCACTCGATGGCCCTGCTCGACGACGGGGTGTGGGTGCTGACCGCCGAGGACGGCGGCCGGTCCCGCCTCGGCGACGTGGTCACCTCCCGGCAGCCGGCGGACTCCCCGGCGGCCTGACTGTTCCGGCTCCGTGGCGGCGACCGTGTCGGTCGATGTGCCCGACGCGTCGCCACGCACCTGGGGTGGCGCACGGATCGGCGTCTGGAAGGCGTTGGCCGGGTGGCTCCGGCTCGTGCTCCCGGCCATGATCCGCGGCGATTCGTGTGCGTCATCAGGTTCGTAGCCGCCGATCGGGAAGTTCCGGGCAGGTCAGGTGGTTCCGGACCGGCCGTCACCGCCGCGGCGATCGTCCCGACCCGGCCTGCTGTCGCCGGTGGCGCCGCAGTGTCATGCTTGCCTTCATGGAGCGGAGCGGGATGCGGGCGGCCGACGCCGACCGGGAGACGACGGCCGAGCGGCTCCGGGTGGCCCTGGAGGAGGGCCGGCTCGACCTCCACGAGTACGACGAGCGCCTGGGCCGGACGTACGGCGCGAAGACGTACGCCGAGCTGGACGCGGTCCTGGCCGACCTGCCCGGGCCGGTCCCGCCGCAGCGCGCCGAGGTCGCGCCGGCCCCGGCCCCGGCCCCGGCCCCGGTGACCGAACCGGGCGTGCGGGCCGGCCACGCCGGGCACGGCGGCGGGCTGCTCGGGATCTGGTCGCCGTGGCTGCGGGTCGCGGGGATCCTCAGCGTGATCTGGCTCATCACCTCCCTCGGTTCCGGGTCCGTGGACCACTACTGGCCGGCCTGGGTTCTCGGTCCGTGGGGAGTGCTCCTGCTGCTGCGTACGATGGGCGGCCACGACCGGCACGGGCGGCACCCGGGCGCGCGGGGTGGCAGGAAGGCCCGACGGGGACGCCGGGACGGTCGCCGGGGCTGACCCAGGCCATATGTGGCCGGCGTCACGGCAGGTCGCCCGGGCGTGGCGAATTTCCCCCGCCGCGGTCACCGAACGGGCGGCCGGTTTGGCGACGGCGCGCAGGCGGGCGTACACTTTCTGATCGGCGCACAGCGTCCACTCCGGCATGCCCACCCGCGCTTCGGTGGGTGTCGGAGCCGCGGCTGGCGCGGGTTTCTGACCTTGGTCAGTTTCACCCGTGTAAGGCGTTGTGGGCCATCCGGAGCAACCGACGTCAGGACAGCGGAGGACATGCCGAAAAAAGACGGAGCCATCGAGATCGAGGGTCGGGTCATCGAGCCCCTGCCGAACGCCATGTTCCGCGTGGAGCTCGCGAACGGCCACAAGGTGCTCGCCCACATCAGCGGCAAGATGCGGCAGCACTACATCCGCATCCTGCCGGAGGACCGGGTCGTCGTCGAACTGTCGCCGTACGACCTGACCCGCGGGCGCATCGTCTACCGCTACAAGTAAGCCTGACGACGGCCGGGACGTCCCCGTGTCCGTCTTCGACGTCCGGCGTCGCGCGTTGTCGCGCCTCCGGGCCAGATGGGAAGTAAGGCAACCGTGAAGGTCAAGCCGAGCGTCAAGAGGATCTGCAACAAGTGCCGGGTGATCCGCCGGCACGGCCGGGTCATGGTCATCTGCCAGGACCCGCGCCACAAGCAGCGCCAGGGCTGAGCCACTCCCACCGGCCGTGACGGCCGGTCGGGTCGGCCCGGGTCGCAGATCCCGACAGCACATCGTCAGCTCGTCCCAGCCGCGAGCGGTACGCAGCGCGTACTCCCTCGTGGTTGACCCCCGGTCGGAGGCCGGGGCCCGCTCGGGCAGCGACCGATCCCGGTCGCCGGCGCGGAACGCGCCGGAAGGACAGGGACGGTCGGTAGCGGGGTGGGACGGGTCCACACCTCCGCAACAACATCACGAGGAGTACGCCCGCACATGGCACGTCTAGTCGGCGTGGACCTCCCCCGCGAGAAGCGGATGGAGATCGCGCTCACCTACATCTTCGGGGTCGGTCGCACCCGCGCCCTGGAGACCCTGGCCGCCACCGGCATCTCCCCGGACAAGCGTGTCCGGGACCTCACGGACGAGGAGCTGGTCCAGCTCCGCGACCACATCGAGGGCAACTACAAGGTCGAAGGCGACCTGCGCCGCGAGGTCGCCGCTGACATCCGCCGCAAGGTCGAGATCGGCTGCTACGCCGGCATCCGGCACCGCCGGGGCCTGCCCGTGCGTGGCCAGCGGACCAAGACCAACGCGCGGACCCGCAAGGGCCCGAAGCGGACCGTCGCCGGCAAGAAGAAGCCCGGCAAGAAGTAACTAGGAGCGCACAGACTTATGCCACCGAAGGCTCGTGCCGGAGCCGCCGTCAAGAAGGTCCGGCGCAAGGAACGCAAGAACGTCGCCCACGGGCAGGCGCACATCAAGAGCACCTTCAACAACACCATCGTGTCCATCACGGACCCGACCGGTGCGGTCATCTCCTGGGCCTCCTCGGGCCAGGTGGGCTTCAAGGGCTCCCGCAAGTCGACTCCGTTCGCCGCTCAGCTGGCCGCCGAGGCCGCCGCGCGTCGGGCCATGGAGCACGGCATGCGCAAGGTCGACGTGTTCGTCAAGGGTCCCGGCTCCGGCCGGGAGACCGCCATCCGCTCGCTGCAGGCCGTGGGCCTCGAGGTCGGTCAGATCTCCGACGTCACCCCGCAGCCGCACAACGGGTGCCGTCCGCCGAAGCGTCGCCGGGTCTGAGAGGTTAGAGAGAGATGGCTCGTTACACCGGTGCTGACTGCCGCCGTTGCCGGCGGGAGAAGATGAAGCTGTTCCTCAAGGGCAGCAAGTGCGATGGCCCGAAGTGCCCGTTCGAGTCCCGGCCGTTCCCGCCCGGGCAGCACGGCCGCGGCCGCACCAAGGAGACGGAGTACCTGCTCCAGCTCCGTGAGAAGCAGAAGGCTCGCCGGGTCTACGGCGTGCTGGAGAAGCAGTTCCGCGGCTACTACGAAGAGGCCGTGAGCAAGAAGGCCAAGACCGGTGAGGTTCTCCTGCAGATCCTCGAGTCGCGGCTGGACAACGTGGTCTACCGGGCCGGCTACGCCAAGTCCCGGGACATGGCCCGTCAGCTGGTCAAGCACGGTCACTTCACGGTGAACGGCAAGAAGGTCGACATCCCGTCGTACCGCGTCAAGGAGCACGACATCGTCGAGGTCCGGGGCAAGAGCAAGGAGCTCACCCCGTTCATCGTCGCGCAGGCCGAGGCCGGCTCCAAGACCGTTCCGGCGTGGCTCGAGGCCATCCCCAGCCAGATGAAGATCCTCGTGCACTCGCTCCCGGCCCGCCAGGTGATCGACACCCAGGTCCAGGAGCAGCTGATCGTCGAGCTCTACTCGAAGTAAGGGCTCGTTGCGGTGGCCCGCCCTGCGGGGCGGGCCACCGGAACAGTTCATGTCGCGGGCGTCATATAGCGGGCGCCCCGGAAGAGAAGAGAAGAAATGCTCATCAGCCAGCGACCGTCTCTCTCCGAAGAGTCGATCAACGAGACCCGCTCCCGGTTCACCATCGAGCCGCTGGAGCCGGGCTTCGGCTACACCCTGGGCAACTCGCTGCGGCGCACGCTGCTGTCGTCCATCCCGGGTGCGGCCGTCACCTCGATCAAGATCGACGGTGTGCTGCACGAGTTCACCACGATCCCCGGGGTCAAGGAGGACGTGGTCGAGCTCGTCATGAACATCAAGGAGCTCTGCGTCAGCTCCGAGCACGACGAGCCGGTCAGCATGTACCTGCGCAAGCAGGGCCCGGGCGACGTGACCGCCGGTGACATCCAGCCCCCGGCCGGTGTCTCGGTGCACAACCCGGACCTGAAGCTCGCCACCCTCAACGGCAAGGGCCGGCTCGACATGGAGCTGACCGTCGAGCGGGGTCGGGGCTACGTCACCGCCGCGCAGAACAAGCAGGCGGGCGCCGAGATCGGCCGGATCCCGGTCGACTCGATCTACTCGCCGGTGCTCAAGGTGACGTACCGCGTCGAGGCGACCCGCGTCGAGCAGCGGACCGACTTCGACCGGCTGATCATCGACGTCGAGACCAAGCCGTCGATGGGCCCGCGTACCGCGCTGGCCTCCGCCGGTTCGACGCTGGTGGAGCTGTTCGGGCTGGCCCGGGAGCTGGACGAGACCGCCGAGGGTATCGACATCGGGCCGTCGCCGCAGGACGCACAGCTGGCGGCGGACCTGGCTCTGCCGATCGAGGAGCTGGACCTCACCGTCCGCTCCTACAACTGCCTCAAGCGCGAGGGCATCAACTCCGTTGGTGAGCTGATCGGGCGTACCGAGGCGGACCTCCTCGACATCCGGAACTTCGGTCAGAAGTCGATCGACGAGGTCAAGATGAAGCTCGCCGGGATGGGCCTGGGGCTGAAGGACTCGGCTCCGAACTTCGACCCGGCGCACGTCGTGGACGCCTTCGGCGAGGCCGACTACGACACCGACGACTACCGCGAGACCGAGCAGCTCTAAGTCCGGCTGCCGCCACATCTGAGGAGCACCAACAATGCCCACGCCCACCAAGGGCCCCCGCCTCGGCGGCAGCCCCGCGCACGAGCGGCTGATGCTGGCCAACCTGGCCACCTCGCTGTTCCAGCACGGCAAGATCCAGACCACCGAGACGAAGGCCCGGCGGCTGCGTCCGCTGGCCGAGCAGCTGATCACCAAGGCCAAGCGGGGCGACCTCGCCTCGCGGCGGCGGGTGCTGTCCGTCGTCAAGGACAAGGACGTGGTCTACGCCCTGTTCGACCAGATCGCGCCCCGGTACGCCAACCGCAACGGTGGCTACACCCGGATCGTGAAGACCGGTCCGCGCAAGGGTGACGCCGCTCCGATGGCGATCATCGAGCTGGTCGAGGAGCTTCAGGTCGCCGAGCCGAAGGCGAACAAGAAGACCGCCGCCCGCAAGGCCGCCCAGCAGGACAAGGTCGAGGCCCTGGCTCCGGCCGAGGAGACCCCGAAGTCCAGCGAGGGTGACCAGGACGCCGAGGCCCCGGTCTCGGCCTCGGGTGACACCGCCGCCGCCCGCGAGGACAGCGACGAGGCCACCGAGAACGAGAAGGCCTGAGCACAGGCAGCATCGTCGGGCCCGGCACCCCTCGTGGGGTGCCGGGCCCGACGGCGTGAACGGGAGGTACGAAGTGGACGAGCGGACCCGGCTGCGGCTGGACGTCTCGTACGACGGCGCCGACTTCTCCGGCTGGGCCGCCCAGCCCAGCCGGCGCACGGTGGCCGGCGTCCTGACCCAGACGCTGGACCTGGTGCTCGGCGCGGGCACCGCGACGGGGCTGACGGTGGCTGGCCGGACCGACGCCGGCGTGCACGCCAGCGGGCAGGTCTGCCACCTCGACCTGCCGACCGAGGTGTGGCGGCAGCACGAGGGGCGGCTGCTGCGCCGGCTGGCCCGGCTGCTCCCGCCCGACGTGCGGGTACGCGCGATGACCGAGGTGCCGGCCGAGTTCGACGCCCGCTTCTCGGCCACCTTCCGCCGCTACGAGTACCGGGTCACCGACGCCCCGTGGGGTGCCGAGCCGCTGCGCCGCACGGACACCCTGGCCTGGCCGAAGCCGCTGGACCTGGCGGCGTTGAACGCCGCGGCGGCCGGGCTGGTGGGGGAGCACGACTTCGCCGCGTACTGCCGGCGCAAGGAGAACGCCACCACGCTGCGCGAGGTGACCCGGTTGGACTGGCGCCGCGACCCGGACGGGATCCTGGTCGCCACCGTGCAGGCCGACGCGTTCTGCCAGAACATGGTGCGCAGCCTGGTCGGCGCGATGCTGGTCGCTGGGGACGGGCGGCGGCCGGTCGAGTGGCCGGCGAGCCTGCTCAGCCGCCGGGAACGGTCCAGCGAGGTGACCGTCGCACCGGCCCACGGGCTGGCCCTGGTCGAGGTCGGCTACCCGGTCGACGCCGCCGGCTACGCCTACCGCGCCGAACTCACCCGCCGGCTCCGGGTGCCCGTCGCCGAGGGCTGAACGGGGACGACGGGCCGCTGGCGGCGTCTCTCAGTTGCCGGTGCCGTCCTGGCCGGTGACGCCGTCCGTCGGAGCGTCGGTGGGCTGGCTCGCCACCCCGCCGTTCGCCCGGCGGTCGAGCACCCCACGGTTCAGGTAGAGCTCGATCAGGTCGTAGAGGATCTCGCGGGCCTTGGCGTCGGTGGAGCCGATCCGTTCCCCGTCTGCCCGAGTGACCAGGCAGTACGCGATGTAGTGGCCGCGGACCTGCCAGCCGACCCGGGCGGCGGCCTTGGCCACGCTCTCGGTGCCGTCGCCGGCCGCCAAGCCACGGAACCGGCCCTGC
Organism: Micromonospora mangrovicola; assembly: GCF_047200535.1. Classification (NCBI taxonomy): domain Bacteria; kingdom Bacillati; phylum Actinomycetota; class Actinomycetes; order Micromonosporales; family Micromonosporaceae; genus Micromonospora; species Micromonospora mangrovicola. The sequence continues at coordinate 82,120 of NZ_JBJZOG010000002.1, forward strand.
CGCCCGTCGAGCATCGGCCGGATGCGGTCCCGGGCGCGTTGGGCACTGGCCACGTCGGTCAGGTTGAACAGGCCGGTCGTGAGCAGGTACCTCCCGTCAGGGGAGCGGAGCGTGGCCCGGACCACCTGGCTGCAGCCGAGGCGGACCAGCAGGTCGGCGATCTCGCCGGTGGCCGCGACCGCGCAACTGCCGCTGGAGCTCGTCCGCAACACGTCGTACGCCGGCTGGCCGTCGGTGACCACCAACTGCCGGCCCGGGAAGACTTCCTTGACGGAGAGCGCCAGCTGGTCGGTATCCCGGGAGTCCAGCTCTGTCCCGTCGGCGACGGCGGACTGTTCCACCACCGGTTGGCCGGTGGGGGTGCCGGCCTGCGGGGTGCCGGTGCGGTCCTGGAGCAGGGCGGCGACGGCCAGCCCGCAGAGGGCGAGCAGGACCAGGACGGCGGCCCCGCCGATCAGTGCCTGCCAGGTCCGGCCGCCGCGCCGACGTTCGTCCCGGCGGGTGCGGGGCAGGTCCAGCGGCTCGGTCGTCCGCAGGCCCGGGTTGTGTGCCGGGCGGGACGTGGCGCTGGTGGTCGGCTGCGGCACCGGGATGGTGACCGGTGCGGGGGCGGGTTCGGCCATCGGATGGGCCGGGGCCGGCGGGTAGGCGACGTCGGCTTCCGGCCGGGTGGGCCGGACCGGTGGAGGCAGGGACGGGGTCGGGAAGCGGGACGGCGAGGGCCCCGCCGGCGGAGGCGGCGTGGCACCGGACATCGACGGGTCCGACCCGGGCCTCGGATACTCCAGGAAGGCGTCCTCATCGGACTCGTACCGATACACCATGTGAGCCACCCTAGGGGGCGATTATCCCTTTAGTGGGTAATTCCGGGAAATTCCGGCAGAGTGGCGTCATCTCCGCCCGCCACACCGCCGTCCGGCCCCGACTGAGCGGTGCGACAATTCCCCACGTGACCGGCGACCACTACTTCACCGCTGAGCCCGCGACCGCCGCCCGGCCGCGCGAGGTCGACTTCTCCGTCGCCGGGCGCGACTACACCCTCACCTCGTCGAGCGGGGTCTTCTCGGCCGACCGGCTGGACCCCGGCACCGCCGTGCTGCTGCGCAAGGCCGAGCTGCCGGCCGGCGACGCCACCGGTCCGCTGCTCGACATCGGCTGTGGCTTCGGCCCGATCACCTGCGTACTGGCCAGCACCGCGCCGGCCGCCACCGTCTGGGCGGTAGACGTCAACCAGCGCGCCCGTGAGCTCACCGCCACCAACGCCGCCCGGGTCGGCGCCGCCGAGCGGGTACGGGTGGTCCCGCCGGACGGCGTACCGGACGACATCTCCTTCGCCCAGATCTGGTCCAACCCGCCGATCCACGTCGGCAAGGCCGAACTGCACGGACTGCTGCTGCGCTGGCTGCCCCGGCTCGCCCCGGACGGGGTGGCCTGGCTGGTCGTCGCCCGGCACCTCGGTGGCGACTCGCTGCACAGCTGGCTGGTCGAGCAGGGCTGGCAGGTGGCGCGGCACGCCAGCCAGAAGGGCTACCGGGTGCTGCGGGTCACCCGGTAATCGAGTGTCGCCCGTCCCGGCCCCTCGGGCAGGATGCCCGGGTGGGATACGTGGACGTGGCTGGGGTCGGGCACATCCTTCCGGACGGCCGGGAGCTCTTCGCCGACGTGTCGTTCCGGGTCGGCGAGGGCGCCAAGGTGGCCCTGGTCGGCCCCAACGGCGCGGGCAAGACCACCCTGCTCCGGATGGTCGCCGGTGACCTGGTGGTGAAGACCGGCGCGATCGCCCGCTCCGGTGGGCTCGGCGTGATGCGGCAGTTCATCGGCATGATCGGGGACGAGTCCACGCTCGCCGACCTGGCGCTCTCGCTCGCCCCGCCGGCGCTGCGCGACGCCGGCCGCCGGCTCGCCGAGACCGAGGCGGCCATGCGGGTGGCCGAGGTCCGCGGCAAGTACAGCACCGCCGCCGGCAAGGCCCAGCTCGCGTACGCGGACGCCCTGGCGGCTTGGGGCGAGGTCGGCGGGTACGACGCGGAGGTGCTCTTCGACACCGTCGCCACCGTCGTGCTCGACCTGCCGTGGGACGCCGTTCGGGACCGTCCGGTGCGGACCCTCTCCGGCGGCCAGCAGAAGCGCTTCGCCCTGGAACTGCTGCTCCGCGGCCCCGAGGAGGTGCTGCTGCTCGACGAGCCGGACAACTTTCTCGACGTGCCCGGCAAGCGCTGGCTGGAGGGGCGGCTGCGGGAGTCCGGCAAGTCGGTGCTCTACGTTTCGCACGACCGGGAGCTGCTGGCGCAGACCGCCGACCGGGTCGTCGCCGTGGAGGGCGGCAGCGCCTGGGTGCACCCGAGCGGCTTCGCCAGTTGGCACGCCGCGCGGGTGGCCCGGCACGCCCGCCTCGACGAGCTCCGCAAACGCTGGGACGAGGAGCACCAGAAGCTGCGCGAGCTGGTGCTGATGTACAAGCAGAAGGCCGCGTACAACTCGGACATGGCCTCCCGGTACCAGTCGGCGCAGACCCGGCTGCGCAAGTTCGAGGAGGCCGGACCGCCGCCGGTGCCCCCGAAGGACCAGGACATCCGGATGCGGCTGACGGGCGGGCGGACCGGCAAGCGCGCGGTGATCGCCGAGCAGCTCGAACTGGACGGCCTTACCTACCCGTTCGACCTGGAACTCTGGTACGGCGACCGGGTCGCGGTGCTGGGCGCGAACGGGACCGGGAAGTCGCACTTCCTGCGCCTGCTCGCCCGCGGCGGCACCGATCCGGACCCGGCCAACACCCCGGTCGACGGCGCGGCGGCGCTCGCGCCCGTCGCGCACGACGGCGTGGTACGCCTCGGCGCGCGGGTCCGGCCCGGGCACTTCTCGCAGACCCACGACCGGCCCGAGTTGATGGAGAAGGCGCTGGTCGACATCCTGTGGCGGGGCGACGAGCACCGGGCCGGGATGGACCGGCACGCGGCGATGGCGGCGCTGTCCCGGTACGAGCTGGCCGGGCAGGGCGACCAGCGCTTCGGCACCCTCTCCGGCGGGCAGCAGGCGCGCTTCCTGGTGCTGTTGCTGGAACTCTCCGGCGCGACGCTGCTGCTGCTCGACGAGCCCACCGACAACCTCGACCTGGCCTCCGCCGAGGCCCTCGAAGCGGGCCTGGCCGCGTTCGAGGGGACGGTGATCGCGGTGACCCATGACCGCTGGTTCACCCGCTCCTTCGACCGGTTCGTGCTGTTCCGGGGGGACGGCGAGGTGGTGGAGACCCCGGAGCCGGTCTGGGATGTCGCGTGATCGGCGAGGAGCTGGTCGACCGGCTCTGCGCGGTCGACGGGGTGGTCGCGGTGGCGCTCGGCGGAAGCCGGGCCCGGGGTGACCACCGGCCCGACTCCGACTGGGACCTGGGGCTCTACTACCGGGGAGAACTCGACGTGGCCGGGCTGCGGGCGGTGGCCGCCCCGGTCGCCGACGACGAGGTGCGGCTCACCGGGCCGGGCGGCTGGGGGCCGTGGGTCGACGGGGGCGGCTGGCTGCGCGTCGGCGGGGTGGCGGTCGACTGGATCTACCGCGACCTGGACCGGGTGCACGCCGTGTGGGCCGATTGCCGGGCCGGCCGCTACACCGTCGGCGTGCAGCCCGGGCACCCGCTCGGTTTCTACTCCCACGCGTACGCGGGGGAGGTGGCGCTCGGCCGGCTGCTCGGTGACCCGACCGGGGAGCTGACCGCGTTGCGGGCGGAGACGGTCTCCTATCCGCCGGCACTCGGTGCGGCGCTGGTGGCCGGTGGCTGGGAGGCGGGCCTCCTGCTCGACGGGGCGGCGAAGGGCGCCGCGGGCGGCGACGCCGGGTATGTGGCCGGCTGCCTGTTCCGTGCGGTCGGGGTGCTGGTCCACGCCCTGCACGGCCGGGCCGGGCGGTGGCTGGTCAACGAGAAGGGCATGATCGCCTCGGCGGGGCGGCTGCCGGGCGCGCCGCCCGACTTCGCCTCCCGGGCGCAGGCCCTGCTCGGCGCGGTCGGGCGTACCCCGGTGGAGCTGGCCCGGACGCTGGCGGAGGCGCGGGGGCTGGTCGCCGACGTGCTCGGTTGAGGGGCCGGTGGTCGGCGGCGGCGAGGTGTCGGGGCCGCTACGAACCTGATGTCGTGAACGACTCACCCGGGAGGCCGACCGGGCCCACCGGCGCCGCCGGTGGTCCCGTGGCGGGCGGCATAGGGTGGATCTCGTGACTGAGATGACCTACCGCCGGTTGGGCGACTCCGGGCTCGTGGTGTCCGTGGTCGGCATCGGCTGCAACAACTTCGGCCGCAAACTCGACCTCGACGGCACCCGCGCGGTGGTCGACGCCGCGCTCGACGCCGGGATCAACTTCTTCGACACCGCCGACATCTACGGCGAGCCCCAGGGCGGCTCCGAGGAGCTGCTCGGCCAGGCGCTCAAGGGACGCCGTGACGACGTGGTGGTCGCCACCAAGTTCGGCATGGACATGCACGGCCTCAACGGGCCGGACCACGGCGCCCGGGGTGCCCGCCGGTACATCGCCCGCGCGGTCGAGGCGTCGCTGCGCCGGCTCGGTACCGATCACATCGACCTGTACCAGATGCACGAGCCCGACCCGGAGACCCCGATCGACGAGACCCTCGCCGCGCTGGACGACCTGGTCCGCGCCGGTAAGGTCCGCTACCTCGGCAACTCGAACTTCGCCGGCTGGCAGATCGCCGACGCCGACTGGACCGCCTCCTCCCAGGGCCGTACCCGGTTCATCTCCGCACAGAACCACTACAACCTTCTGCAGCGGTCCGTCGAGGCGGAGGTCGTCCCGGCCTGCGAGCGGTTCGGCCTGGGCATGCTGCCGTTCTTCCCCCTCGCGAACGGCCTGCTCACCGGCAAGTACAAGCGGGGTGAGGCGCCCCCGGCCGGCAGCCGGCTCTCCGGCGGCGGCCGCTACGCCGAGCGGCTGGCGGCGGCGGACTGGGACACCATCGAGGCGATCGAGGCGTACGCGGCCGAGCGCGGGCTCACCGTGCTCCAGGTGGCCATCGGCGGGCTCGCGGCCCGGCCGGCGGTGACCTCGGTGATCGCCGGGGCCACCACCGCCGCGCAGGTGCGCGCCAACGCGGAGGCGGGCACCTGGCAGCCCACCGACGAGGACCTGGATGCCCTCGACGCCCTCCTCTGACCGGGATCTCCGCTGCCCCGGCGCCGACGGCGCCGGGGCAGCGTGCTGTCCGGCCCGGAACGGCAGGTGCGACACCGGAGCGGCAGGTGCGACAACCGTCGGGGGCAGGTGCGGTCAAGGGCATCCGGACAGCATGGCGTGAATGGACGGTCACCCGTTGTCCCGGCCCTCCATGCGGGACGGTGGGTGGGAAAAGTGTCACCCGCCCTTGGCGGATCCCGGGGAACGTCGTACGGTAGGCCGCAAGTGACCCACGGGAGCCCGGTGCACCGGGCTGAGAGGGGGGCTGGAAGCCCCCGACCGTCGAACCTGATCCGGGTAATGCCGGCGCAGGGAGGAGTGTTGCCGTGCCGTCCCTGGGACGACTGCATCTGATCACCGACACCCGGCCGGGGCGGGACCCGCTCGGCGTGCTGCGCGCCGCCCTGCCGGTGGCCCGTGCCGAGCTGGTCGTCCAGGTCCGGGTGGAGGACGACGCCACCGACCGCGAGGCGTACGAGCTGGCCCGGCAGGTGGTCGCGCTGTGCCGGCCGTACGGGGCGTCGTGCCTGGTCAACGACCGGCTGCACGTGGCGCTGGCGGTGGACGCCGCAGGTGGCCACGTCGGGGCGGACGATCTGCCGGTGGGGGCGGCCCGCCGGGTGCTCGGTGCCGGCGCCGTGCTCGGCGCGACCGCCCGGGAGCCGGTGGCCGCCGCGGAGGCGGTCGCCGCCGGCGCGAGCTACCTGGGTGTCGGCCCCTGCCACGCCACCACCACCAAGACCGGGTTGCCCGATCCGATCGGCCTGGAAGGGGTACGCGCGGTCGCCGCGGCGGTGGCGGTGCCGGTGATCGCGATCGGCGGGGTGACCGCCGCGGCGGTGCCGGCGCTGCGGGCCGCCGGGGCGTACGGGGTGGCGGTGGTCGGGGCGCTCTCGCAGGCGGGTGATCCCGCCCGGGCGGCGGCCGAGCTGCTCGGGGCACTCGCGTGTTGAGCGGGGGGCCCTCCCCCACCGGAGGCGTCAACCGGGGGCCCGCTCGCGCGGACGTCGCCGTGGTGGGGGCGGGGCCGGTGGGGCTGGCGGTCGCGTGGCGCTGCGCGCAGCGCGGGCTGCGCGTCGTCGTCCACGATCCGGCACCCGGCTCCGGGGCGTCGCACGTCGCCGCGGGCATGCTGGCACCGGTCGCCGAGGCGTACTTCGGCGAGCGGAAGCTGACCGGGCTGCTCGCCGAGTCCGCCGCCCGCTGGCCCGGCTTCGCCGCCGAGCTGGCCGAGGCCGCCGGGGCCGAATTCGGGTACCGCACCGACGGCACCCTGGTGGTCGGGCTGACCGCCGACGATCTGGCCGAGGCGGGCCGGCTCTGGACGTACCAGCAGGGACTGGGGCTGCCGATCACGCCGTTGCGCCCCTCGGAGCTGCGGGACCGCGAACCGGCGCTGGCCCCGCGGGTGCGCGGCGGCGCGGTCGCCCCCGGCGACCATCAGGTCGACCCGCGCCGGCTGGTCACCGCGTTGCGGGCCGCGGCCGAGCGGGCCGGCGCGGTGTGGCGGCCCGGCGCGGTCGGTGACCTGTCCCAGGTGGACGCCCGGGTCACCGTGGTCGCCGCCGGTTGCGGCGCGGCGGCGCTCACCGGGCTCCCGGTCCGGCCGGTGAAGGGCCAGGTGCTCCGGCTCCGCGCGCCCGGTCCCGGCGCACCGGACTTCCGGCACGTGATCCGGGGGTACGCGGACGGCGAGTCGGTCTACCTGGTGCCCCGGGACAGCGGCGAGGTGGTGGTCGGCGCGACCGTCGAGGAACGTGCCGACACGGAGGTGACCGGCGGGGCGGTGCTGCGGCTACTCCGCGCGGCCGTGGACCTGGTCCCCGGGCTGGCCGAGTACGAGCTGGTGGAGACGTCCGCCGGGCTGCGTCCCGGCACGCCGGACAACGCGCCGATCCTCGGGGCGCTGCCCGGCCGGCCGGGCGTGCTCGCCGCCACCGGACACCACCGGCACGGCATCGTGCTCACCCCGGTCACCGCCGACCTGGTCACCGAGCTGATCGTCACCGGCGAGCCGGACCCGCTGCTCGCCCCCTTCACCCCCGACCGGTTCGCCGGCGCCGCGTCGCCGGCCACCGTGGGCCGGGGCCGGCCCGCATCCGCCAGCGAGGAGGAGACGTGCAACTGATCGTCAACGGTGCCGGGCGTGAGGTGCCCGGCGGGACGAGCGTCGCGGACGTCGTCCGCACGGTCACCGACCAGCAGCGCGGACTCGCCGTCGCGGTCAACGGCGAGGTGGTGCCGCGCGGTGGCTGGTCGGCGACCGTGCTGCGGGACGGCGACCGGGTCGAGGTGCTCAGCGCCGCCCAGGGCGGGTGAGCGGGATGCCGTTCGAACTCGGCGGGGTCGACTTCGGCTCCCGGCTCATCCTCGGCACCGGCGGCGCGGCCAACCTGCACGTGTTGGAGCAGGCCGTCCGGGCCTCCGGTACCGAGCTGGTCACGGTGGCGTTGCGGCGGGTGGACACCGCCCCGGGCACCGCGGGCGGGCTGCTCGACCTGTTGGACCGCTGCGGCGTACGGGTGCTGCCGAACACGGCGGGTTGCCATACCGCGGCGGAGGCGGTCAAGGTGGCCCACCTGGCCCGGGAGGCGTTCGGCACCGACTGGGTGAAGCTGGAGGTGATCGGGGACGAGCGCACCCTGCTGCCGGACGGGGTGGAGCTGCTGCGGGCGGCGGAGGAACTGGTCGCGGAAGGGTTCACCGTGCTGCCGTACACCTCGGACGATCCGGTGCTGGCCCGGCGGCTGGCCGACGTGGGGTGCGCGGCGGTGATGCCGGCCGGCGCCCCGATCGGCTCCGGGCTGGGGGTGAGCAACCCGCACCACATCCGGCTGATCCGGCAGAGCGTGGCCGTGCCGGTGATCCTGGACGCCGGCATCGGCACCGCCTCGGACGCGGCGCTCGCGATGGAGCTGGGCTGCGACGCGGTGCTGCTGGCCAGCGCGGTCACCCGGGCGGCGGACCCGGTGGCGATGGCCACCGCCATGCGGTACGCGGTGACGGCCGGGCACCTCGCCCACCGGGCGGGCCGGATCGCCCGCCGCTTCCACGCCCTCGCCTCCACCCCGGACGACGGGCGGCCCGAGCTGTGACGCGCTCGTCGGCCGTCGCGGTCGCGGACCCCGGAGAAGGGCGGCCCTTCCGGGGGCCGCAACCCGCCGAGATCCCGCGTGCTGCCGTGCCGTCGGGCGTGGTGCTGCTGACCGACCGGCGGATGGCGCGGAGGGCGCTCGTCGAGGTGGTCGCGGGGGCGGTCGCCGGGGGAGTGCGCTGGGTGGTGCTGCGGGAGAAGGACCTGCCGCGCGCCGAGCGGGCCGCCCTCGCCGTCGAGCTGCGCGCGATCCTGGCCGGCGTCGGCGGAACGCTGGTCGTCGCCGGACCCGACCCCCTCGACGGGGACGCCGTGCACCTGCCCGCCGCCGGCCCCTACCCGCCGCCGCGCGTCGGCCTGGTCGGCCGCTCCTGCCACGACGAGGCGGAACTCGCCCGGCTCACCACCGAGGACTACGCGACGCTGTCGCCGGTCTTTCCGACCAGGACCAAACCCGGTTACGGCCCGCCCCTCGGCGCGGCCGGACTCGCCGAGCTGATCGACGCCAGCCCGGTCCCGGTCCTGGCCCTCGGCGGCATCGAGACGCCCGAGCAGGTGACGGCGTGCGTCGGGGCAGGCGCCGCCGGGGTGGCCGTGCTCGGCGCGCTCATGCGAGCCGACGACCCCACCCGGACGGCCACCACGCTGGGCAGCGCCTTCAACGAGGCGGTCACCGCAAGCCGGGGGGACGAGTGACGCCGAAAACGATCCTCACCATCGCCGGCTCGGACTCCGGCGGGGGCGCCGGCATCCAGGCCGACCTCAAGGTCTTCGCCGCCCTCGGCGCGTACGGCACCAGCGTGCTCACCGCCGTCACCGCGCAGAACACCCGGGACGTCGACGCCGTCCTGCCGCTGCCCCCGCAGACCGTCCGCGACCAGCTCGACAGCGTGCTCGGCGACTTCGCGGTCCGCGCGGTGAAGACCGGCATGCTCGGCACCCCGGCGGTCGCCGAGGCGGTGGCCGAGGCGGCACGGGCCGGCCGGCTGCCCCGGCTGGTCGTCGACCCGGTGCTGGTCGCCACCAGTGGACACCGGCTCGGCGTGGTGGAGGCGGTGGAACGGCTGCTCCCGTACGCCGAGGTGGCGACGCCGAACCGCGCGGAGGCCGCGGCGCTCACCGGACGCCGGGTGGGCACGGTCGAGGAGATGGTCGCGGCGGCCGAGGCCCTGGCCGCCGGCGGCCCGGCGCACGTGGTGGTGACCGGCGGGGACGTGGACGTCGACGGCGAGTCGGTGGACGTGCTGGTCGGTGCGGGGACGACCACGCTGCTGCGGGCGCCCCGCGTGGCCACCCGCCACAACCACGGCACCGGATGTTCATTCTCGGCGGCGATCGCCGCTCGGCTGGCGGCCGGCGACCCGGTGCCGGTCGCGGTCGCCGCCGCCAAGGAGTACGTGACCCGCGCGCTGACCGGTGCGCGGCACTGGGAACTGGGCGCGGGACGCGGCCCGCTGGACCACTTCGGCTGGTCCTGTCGACCATGAGGGAGGCTGTCATGCAGGCACGTCGCAAGGTCTACGTGGAGGGGTCGCGGTCGGACCTCCGGGTGCCGTTCGCCGAGGTGGACCTGGCCGGGGGGAACCCGCCGGTCCGGCTCTACGACACCTCGGGTCCCGGCTCCGACCCGGAGGTCGGGTTGCCGCCGCTGCGCGGGCCGTGGATCGCCGGGCGGGGCGACGTCGCCCCGGCGCGGGGCGCCGGGACGCCGCTGGCGGGCGTGGACGGGAAACGCCCGACGCAGCTCGCGTACGCCCGGGCCGGGGTCGTCACGCCGGAGATGGAGTTCGTTGCGATCCGGGAGGGCGTCGCGCCGGAGTTCGTCCGCGACGAGATCGCGGCCGGGCGGGCGGTCCTGCCGCTCAACGTCAACCACCCGGAGTGCGAGCCGGCGATCATCGGCAAGGCGTTCCTGGTGAAGGTGAACGCCAACATCGGCACCTCGGCGGTCACCTCCTCGGTCGCCGAGGAGGTCGAGAAGCTGACCTGGGCCACCCGGTGGGGAGCGGACACGGTGATGGACCTGTCCACCGGCAAGCGGATCCACGAGACCCGCGAGGCGATCGTGCGGAACTCGCCGGTGCCGATCGGCACCGTGCCGATCTACCAGGCGCTGGAGAAGGTCGGCGGCGACCCGGTGAAGCTGAGCTGGGAGGTGTTCCGGGAGACCGTCGTCGAGCAGGCCGAGCAGGGCGTCGACTACATGACGGTGCACGCCGGGGTGCTGCTGCCGTACGTGCCCCTCGCCGTGGACCGGGTGACCGGAATCGTCTCCCGGGGCGGTTCGATCATGGCGGCCTGGTGCCTGGCGCACCACGAGGAGAACTTCCTCTACACCAACTTCCGCGAGCTGTGCGAGATCCTGGCCCGCTACGACGTCACGTTCTCGCTCGGGGACGGGCTGCGGCCGGGGTCGATCGCGGACGCCAACGACGAGGCGCAGTTCGCCGAACTGCGGACCCTCGGCGAGCTGACGAAGGTGGCCTGGGAGTACGACGTCCAGGTGATGATCGAGGGGCCGGGTCACGTGCCCATGCACAAGATCAAGGAGAATGTGGACCTCCAGCAGGAGTGGTGCCACCAGGCCCCGTTCTACACGCTCGGTCCGCTGACCACGGACATCGCGCCCGCGTACGACCACATCACCTCGGCGATCGGCGCCGCGATGATCGGCATGTTCGGCACCGCGATGCTCTGCTACGTCACGCCGAAGGAGCACCTCGGGCTGCCCGATCGGGACGACGTGAAGGCGGGCGTGATCGCCTACAAGATCGCGGCGCACGCGGCCGACCTGGCCAAGGGGCACCCGGGGGCGCAGGCCTGGGACGACGCGCTCTCCAAGGCGCGGTTCGAGTTCCGCTGGGAGGACCAGTTCAACCTCTCGCTGGATCCGGAGACCGCGCGGTCGTACCACGACGCGACGCTGCCGGCGGAGCCGGCGAAGACGGCCCACTTCTGCTCGATGTGCGGGCCGAAGTTCTGTTCGATGAAGATCACCCAGGAGTTGAAGGACTACGCCGCGCAGGGGATGAAGGACAAGTCCGAGGAGTTCGTCTCCGCCGGTGCGCGGGTCTACCTGCCGCTGGCCTGACCGCCCGCCGGGGGCGGGCCGGTCGCGCCGCCGGCCCGCCCCCGGCGGTCAGTCGCGGTGGTGGCGGCCGGTGCGCAGCGTACGCGCGTCGCCGGCGGTGTCGTCCGAGGCGAGGCCGGCGACCCAGTCGACGTACTCGTCGTCCTGCGCCGGCGAGCCGGCGTCGCGGTCGGCCTCGGGTGCCTCGGCCTCCTTGGCCCGGTTGCGCCGGAACAGGCCCCGCCGCAGCTTCGCCCTACCGCCGGCGGGCTCGCCCGCCGTCTCGCCCTGGGCTGCCGGGTCCTCCCCGGCCGGCGGGTCTTCGGTGGCCGGCGGGTCTTCGGCGGACGGCGGCGTCCCGGCGGAGGCTGCGGCGTGCCGCCCGCCCTCCGTGGACTCCGGGGAGTCCGGGGCGGTGGGGGCGTGCCGGGGGGTGGCGAGGGCGTCCCAGGCGGCACCCCGCCCGAGGTCCGGCAGGGCGCGGTGGCGGGGGCGGGGCGCGGGCTCGACCCGGGCCGGCTCGGTCGCCGCGTCGTCCGGCCCGGTGGCGCCGGTCGTGGCGCGGTCCGTGCCGGCGTCGCCGGTCGGCTCGCCCTTCCGGTTCGGCGCCCCGATCGGCCAGGCCGGCCGGACGTTGCCCGGCCCGTCCGGCACGTCGTCGAAGATCGAGAAGCGGGGGTGGGGCGGTGCCGGGGCGTCGACCGGGCCGGCGGGTTCGGCCCCGACCGGCTCCGGGTCGACGAAGAAGGTGCGCCCCTCCGGCCGCCCCCCGGTGGTGGCCTCCGGCGCGCCCCCGGCCGGCGTGTCGGGCGTCCCGGCGGGCGGCGGTGTGGCGGGGGAGTCGGCCGGCTCGGTGGCCGCCGTCGCCCCGGCCCGCTCCGGGCTGGTACGGCCCTTGCGCGGGCGCTTGGCCCGGCCGGCCGGGCGCGGCCCGGTCGACGTGGGGCGGTCGGCGCCCGAGATCTCGGTGGCCGGCGGTGCGGGCCGCGCCGGGTCCGCCGCAGCCGGGCGGGTGGCGGACGTCGCCGTGGCCCGGCCCGCGCCGGCGCCCCCCGTGGCACGCGACGAGGACCGCCGCGACCGGGTACCGGTGGGGGAGGTGGCCGGCGGGCCGGCGGGGGTGGTGCCGGGACCCTCCGGCGCGGGCGGTGCGTCCGGCGTCCCGGACCCCGCCGCCGGCCCGGCCGGTTCCGGCGTCGAGGGCGGTGCGAGGTCCGACGTCGATCCGGCGGGTTCGGCGGTGGCGGGCGCCGGGAAGTCCGCCCGTCCGGTCGGTGCCGGATGGTGCTCGGCGGACACCCGCGGCGACGTGGCGGCGGAGCCGGTCGGGCGACCCGCGGCCAGCACGTCGATCGCGGCGGTGCGCCGCCCGGGTGGCAGCAGCCCCGGCACCGGCAGGGACCGCGTCAGGCCGTCGGCGTCGCGCCCGGCGACCGGCGACTCGTCCCCGAGCGGCTCGTCCGCCCGGTTGGTCCGGGCCGGTTCGGGCGTGCCCGGGTCGGCGACCGCCCTGGGGTCGTCCGGCGGCGCAGCGTCGAGCCGGTCGGCCGCCATAGGCTCGTTCGGGCCCGGCGCGTCGGGCCGGCCGGTCCGCGTCGGCTCGTCCGAACCCTTTCCGGCGGCCGGGCCGGCTTGCGCGGGGTCGCTCCGCTCGTCGGCCGCGACCATCGCCTCGTGGCGGGTGTCCTGGCCAGCGAGGACCTCGCCCCGCTGGGCGCGGGCCGCCGGTGCCGGCGTGACACCGGTGGGCGCCGGCCAGTCCCAGTGGGCGGGGGTGTGCCGGCCGGCCCCGGTGGGGCCGGTTGCCCAGTCGCCGGTGGTGCGCGCCGGTCCGTGTTCCGTACCGTCCGGGCGCCTGGCCAGGACCGACGCCTCGGTGGTCGGGCTGCCGGGGACCTCGGGAGACGCGGGCAGGGGCTGGAGGATGTCGGTGGGCTCGAGGGCGGCGGACCCGGCCCCGGTGGCCGGCCGGCGCAGCACCGTGGCGGCGGTCGAGCCGAGCGCGCCGGCGGCGATCGCGATCAGCGCACCGTAGTAGGGGGCGAGCTGGTAGCGGTCGGCCGCGTCGCCGGGGCCGGCCGTCAGGTAGGCGAAGGCCAGCAGCACCGGCCCGGCCACCCCGGCCGCCCCGCCGGCCAGCGGCAGGTGGCCGCGGCGACGGGCCAGCGCACCGACCGCCGCGCCGGCGAGCAGGGCCACCGTCGGCAGGATCAGCATGGCCAGGCGCTGCGCCACCCCGGCGTCCAGCCAGGACGGTTCGAGGACTCCCAGGCGTACGGTGTGCAGCGGCCGGGCGGCGGTCACGGTCGGCGCGACGGAGAGCAGCGCCAGCAGCCAGACGGCTGCGGCGGTCAGCACGATGTTCCACCCGAACGGCGGTTTGAGCAGGACGGCGATCGAGGCGCCCGCCCCGACCACCGCGCCGAGGATCGCGCAGATGCCGACCGCCCACACCGGGTCGACGGTGCCGCCGAGTTCGGCGGCGCGGGCCGGCTGCATGCAGAGCGGTGCGACCACCGTCGCGCCCAGCGCGGCGGCACCGGCGACGGAGAGCTGTTCGGTGGCGCCCGCCGGGAACCGGTCCCGGCGGGCGATGCGTTCGGTGAGCACGGCACCGGCCACCGCGGCGACCGCCGCGAACCAGCCGACCCAGGCGAGCTGGGCGGGCCACCGGTTGACCGAGCCGTCGGCGAACGCGCCGTCGAGGCGTACGACACCGAAGCCGTACGCGATGCCGAGCTGGCCGGCCCCGGCCAGCACGCTCACCCCGAGCGCCGTGAGCAGCAGCCTGCTCCACGTCCGAAAGGCCATGCCGGGCACGTTACGGCCAGGTGCGGCCCGCCGCCACTTACTCGCCGAGGTGACGTCGGCGGGGTTACTTGAGCTCGACCAGGCGGGCCAGGTAGGTGGTGTCACCGACGTTGGTCAACATGTGCACGGCGCCCGGGTCGCGGTAGACCACCCCACCGGTCGGCTCGTCGGCGTCGATCGTCGTGCCGTCGACGGTCTGCACCACGTTCTTCGCGCCCCGGATCGCCACCACCAGGTACGGATGGTCGTGCCGGTGCAGCGGCTGCCGCTCGCCCGGTTCCAGCCGGATGTGCCAGACGCGCACCCGGTCGTTCTCGTAGACGATCTCCTGGCCCACCGGGCCGAGCGCGAGGTCGGTCATCGGGTCCCGTCCAGTTGGGGGAGCACCTCGGCGGCGATGAGCTCCAGGTGGTCGAGGTCGTCGAAGTCGATCAGGCGCAGGTGCACCCGGGTGGTGCCGCTCGCGGCGAACTCACCTAGCCGGTCGACGAGCCGGGCGGGCGAGCCGACCACCGGGTCCTCCGGCGGCAGGGCGCTCTTGACGTGCAGCGGGGCGGCCCGGCGCTGCGCCTCCGCGTCGGTGCGGCCGATGGCCACCACCACGCCGGCGGAGAGCACCAGCGGTGCCCGACCGGACGCGGTACGGCCGGTCCGGTCGCACGCCTCGCGGACCCGCCGGTAGGCGGTGGCCGTCTCGGCGACGCTCTTGAACGGCATGTTGAACTCGTCGGCGTACCGGGCGGCCAGCTCGGGGGTCCGTCTCGGGCCGCGCCCGCCGACGATCACCGGCGGGCCGGGCCGTTGGACCGGCTTCGGCAGCGCCGGCGCGTCCACGAGCTGGTAGTGGTCGCCCTTGAAGCTGTACGTCTCGCCGGGCGGGGTGCGCCACAGCCCCGTGACGACCTCGAGCTGCTCGGCCAGCCGGTCGAACCGCTCGGCGACCCCGGGGAACGGGATGCCGTACGCGGTGTGTTCCCGCTCGTACCAGCCGGCGCCGATGCCCAGCTCGACCCGGCCACCGCTCATCTGGTCGACCTGGGCCACCATCACGGCCAGCGGGCCGGGCGGCCGGAAGGTGGCCGAGGTGACCAGCGTGCCGAGCCGGATCCGGGAGGTCTCCCGGGCCAGCGCGGCGAGGGTCAGCCAGGCGTCGGTGGGCCCGGGCAGCCCCGGCTCGTCGCCCATCGCCTGGTAGTGGTCGGCCCGGAAGAAGCCCTCGAAGCCGGTCTCCTCGACCCGCCGGGCGAACCGGAGCTGGTCGTCGTAGCTGGCCCCGCGGTGCGGCTCCGTGAAGACGGAAACCCGCATGCTCACTGTCCTCCCGTGCCGGTCGGTGCCGGCTTCTCCGTCGGCTCGGCCGGCTTCGCCGGACCGGCCGGCGCGGGTACGTCCGGGACGTCCCGCTCCATCAGTAGTTCGTGCAGCTCGGCGCTGACCCGCGCGACGTCGGCGAGGTGCTCGTGGCGACCGAGGGTGCGCGGTCGGGGCACCTTCACCTCGACGATCTCGCGGACCCGGCCCGGACGCGGGCTGAGCACGACGACCCGGTCGGCGAGCAGTACCGCCTCGTCGATCGAGTGGGTGACGAAGACGATGGTCGCCCGGGTCTCCATGTGCACCCGCTGGAGTTCGCCGGCGAGCTCCTCGCGGGTGAGCGCGTCGAGCGCCGAGAACGGCTCGTCCATGAGCATCACGCGCGGCTCGCCGATCAGCGACCGGCAGAGCGAGACCCGCTGCTGCATGCCGCCGGAGAGCTCGTGCGGCAGGCGCTTCTCGAAGCCGCCCAGCCCGGCCATCTCCAGCAGCGCGCGGGCGTGGTCGCGGTGCTTCGCCCGGCTCCAGCCGAAGATCTCGACCGGGAGCAGGACGTTGTCCAGCACCGAGCGCCAGGGCAGCAGCGCGGGTCGCTGGAACAGCATGGCGATGTCCCGGCGTGGCCTGGTGATCGGCGTACCGTCCACGGTGATCTCACCGGCGGTGGCCGGGAGCAGGCCGGCGATCATGCGGAGCAGCGTGGACTTGCCGCAGCCGGAGCGGCCCAGCACGGCGACGAACTCGCCTTCGGCCGCCTCGAGGTCGATGTCGCGCAACGCCTCGACGCGCCCCGAGCGGCCGTCGAAGGTGCGGGACACCCCGGACAGTCGGATCATCTCGCCGCCGGCTCCCTTCCACGTGCTGAACGCGAGCCGGGCTAGCGTAGCCGGAAACGATCCTTATAGCACTGTCCGGGGTGGACGTCAGCCCACTTCCCGTCAGGCAACTTCGTTTCCGTTCCGCAACCGTACGCCCGGGCGTCGTCGCGCTGAGCTTCTCGTACGCTGTTGCGCGCGAAGAGTCCCCTCACGACGGTCCTGTCGGCTGCCCCCTCCTGCCGACACCGTCGGACCCACGACCCGTCCGGGCGAACATGGCCTGGTCGGAAAGGACATGGTGCACTGATGAGAAGGCTGACCCGTACGGTCGCCGCCGCCGCGCTGGCCACCGCCCTCGCCCTGGTCTCGGGTTGCAGCAGCGACTCGGACAAGTCCGGGGAGACCAAGGCCGCGGGTGGCGCGACCCTGGAGAAGGTGACCTACCTCACCTCGTTCGGCAACTTCGGGCGTGACTCCTACGCCTGGGTCGCGAAGGACAAGGGTTTCTTCAAGGAGGCCGGGTTCGACGTCGACATCAAGCCCGGCCAGGGCACCGGCTCGGTCATCCAGACCGTCACCGGCGGCCAGGCGGACTTCGGCCCGATCGACCTGACCGGTGGCATCCTCCAGCTCGGCAACGGCCAGGCCAAGGACTTCGTCGCGGTCGCGGCGATCCAGCAGCGCACCATGGCCGCGATCGTCTCGGTCGAGGGCAAGAACATCGCCACTCCGAAGGACCTGGAGGGCAAGAAGCTCGCCGACACCCCCACCTCCGTCGTGCGCAATCTCTTCCCGACGTACGCCCGGCTGGCCGGCATCGACGCCAGCAAGGTGACCTGGGTCAACGGTGAGGCGCAGACCCTGATGGGCACGCTGGCCTCCGGCACGGTCGACGGCATCGGCCAGTTCGTGGTCGGCCAGCCGACCGTGGCGGCGGTGACCAAGAAGAAGCCGGTCGTGCTGCCCTACAGCAACGTGATGCAGGACCTCTACGGCAACGCGCTGATCACCTCCACGAAGATCGCCAAGGAGAAGCCGGAGATGGTCAAGCGCTTCACCGCGGCGCTGCTCAAGGGCCTGGAGTACGCCCTGGCCAACCCGGAGGAGGCCGCCCAGATCCTGAAGAAGAACGTGGACGCCACCAACGAGCAGGCGGCCGCCGCGGAGCTTCAGCTGATGGCCGCGTACGTCCGGTCCAGCAACTCCGGCACCGCGCTGGGCACGCTGGACAGCGGCCGGGTCGCCAAGAGCATCGCCCTGCTCCAGGGTGCGGGCGCGCTCAAGGGCAACCTGACCCCCGACCAGATCATCGACTTCAACCTCGCGCCGAAGGCCTGACCGGTCGGCTCGGACAACGGGGGTGCGCACCGGCCGGGGGTTCCGGCGGGGCGCACCCCCTTCGCGTGCCGGCCGTACGGCCGGCCGAGAGAGGAGGACACGTTGGCGCAGTTGACCGGAGTCCGGGCGGGGACGTCGACGCCGGACCCGTCGGCACCGGCCGCCCCCACCCGGCTCGGCGTACGCCCGGCGACGGTGGTGCTGCCGGTGCTCGGCCTGGTGATCGCGGTGGGCCTCTGGTGGCTGGTCAGCTCCGGGCTGCACCTGGTCCACCCGGCGGCGCTGCCACCGCCGGGGGCGGTGTGGCACGGGATGACCGGGGCGGCGCACGTCCTGTTGCCGGCGCTCGGGATCACCGCCTGGATGACCCTGCTCGGCTTCCTGCTCTCGTCGGCGGCCGGCGTGCTGATCGGGACGGCGCTGGCCGCCTCGCGCCCGGTGGAGCGGATGTTCGCGCCGCTGCTGGTGGCCGTCAACGCCGTGCCGAAGATCGCGTTCGGTCCGCTGCTGGTCGTCGCGGTCGGCTGGGGGCAGAAGCCCATCCTGACCATGGTGTTCCTGCTCTGCTTCTTCCCGATCGTGCTCTCCACCGCGACCGGTCTGACCACCACCCCGGCCGACATGGCCGAGCTGGCTCGCTCGCTGAACGCGTCGTGGTGGCAGTCGTTCCGAAAGGTGCGCTTCCCGGCTGCCCTGCCGCAGATCTTCGTCGGGCTGAAGGTGGCGATGCCGCTGGCCGCGATCGGCGCGGTGATCGGGGAGTTCTATTCGGACAAGCCCGGCCTCGGTTACCAGATTCTCCAGTACAACGGGATTGGCGACACCGCGACGGCGTGGGCGGCGATCGTGCTGGTCGCGGTCATGAGCATCCTGCTCTACTCCGCCCTCACCCTGGTGGAACGCCTGACTCTCCCCTGGGTGCGAGCCACCACCTCCGCCCGCTGACCCGGCGCCGGCTGTAGATATCCGAGATCGATCCCAGGTGGGGCCCGCCATGACCGCCCGGAGCCGGGCATGGCGGGCCCGACCCCGGCTTCTGACCGCCCGGAGCCGGTTGTGCCGGGGCCGACACCCCGACCGGCGGCCACTAGCCAGCCAGGCGCCAGCGCCCACCCCGAGCCACCAACGTCGTCAACGCCTGCGGCATCAGCCCCGAGTGGTTGTCCGGCGTCATCCGGATCGGGCCGGTGAGGCCGTCGAGCTGCGACGTCTCCAGGACGTCGCGCAGCACGTCCCGGTCGACCCGCCCCGGGTCGCCACCGGCGCGCAGTTCGGCTTCCGCGATGAGCTGCACCGCGTCGGCGGCGAACGAGGAGAACCCGTTGTAGCCGCCGTAGCGGGCGGTGTAGTCCTGGAACCACTGCCGCCGGGCCGCCTTGGCCGGTGTGGTGGCGATGACGTCGTCGATCACCATGGTCTGGGTGAAGATCAGCGTCGCCCGCTCGGTCGAGCGGGAGGCGGCGCCGAGGAAGAGGTCGCCGGCGGCGGAGGCGTCGAAGAAGAGCGACCCGGCAAAGCTGTCCTGCCGGGCGGCGGCCGCGGCCAGCGCCGCCTGCTCCGGGGGCGTCCAGACGATGAGCGCGTCCGGCTTCTTCTCGACCAGGGCGGCGACCTGGCTGCTGACGTCGGTGTCGGTGGTGCGTACCGCCTCCGAGCGGACGAGCCGGAGGTCGGTCTTGTCGAACTCGCGGTCGAGCGCGGCCAGCCCCTCCTGTCCGTAGCCGTCGGCGCTGTGCAGTACGGCCACCTTGTCCAGCCGGCGCCGCTTCAGCTCGGTGGTGAGCGCGGCCGCGCTGTCGGCCGCGTTCGGGGCCAGCTTGAAGACGTACCGGCGCTGGGCGACCGGCTCGGTGATCGCGCCGGAGGAGGCGAGTGCGATCGTCGGAATGCGCTTCTCGCCGATGGTTCGGACCGCACCGGTCGCGCATTCGTTGCAGCCGCCCATGATGATGGCGCTGACCCGCGAGTCGGCACTGAAATCATTGATGTTGCGCAAGGACTCAGCGGCGTCGGAGCGGTTGTCCTTCACCTCGAGCTTGATCTTCCGAGTGCCCAGTGCACCGGAGGAGTTCAACTGCTCGACCTTCAGTTCCAGTGCCCGTTGGTACACCTTGCCGATCGGCGCGGAGGCGCCGGAAAGTTCGAGGTCCGCAGCGATCACGATGGGGCTGGTGTTCTGCTGCTCCCTGCCGAACTGGCAGCCGGTGAGCGTTGCGGCCAGTACGGCCGATGCGAGCGCCGCGATGCTCGCGGAGCGGATGGGGCTCAACTCAGTCCTCCAGGTGCGGCGCGGGTGTTTCCCCCGGTCACCGCCGCTCATCCGTCCTCAGTGGAGGAACGGGATTGATGTGCCGTACGGTGTGCGCGAAGCCTGCAAAACCTTGCCAATGCCGGGCCGTGTGGTCAAGCGCGGATGTCGGGACCAGTTTCGGGACGCCCGTCCCACATGTTGGGGTAACGGAGTGTTAACCGACAATTACCGCCCAGCTTCGTCTGACCACTCTGGAGTTACATGCCCTGTTCAGGGGCTTGGGAAAATGAAGGTATTAGTTGACCGCTGCACGGGTTGAGTCATCGTCGACCGTTTCCTGTCTCACTGCGGCTTCCCAAACAGGATTCCGTCTGATGAAATCGCGGCCGTGCCGCGCGCGGCGCTGGCCGCCGCACCAGGCACGGGTCGGCGGGTCAGGCGTGGAAGATACGACGGAGGCGATGTCGTGAGCACCGGACCTACGACCCTGCCCGAGAGTCATGGTGCCGACCGGCGAAACCGGCGACGACGACTGCCTCGGCTGCGTGACGCGCGGATCCGGTCCAAGCTCGCGCTCATTTTGGTCGTTCCGGTGGCCGCCGTCATCGCACTGGCAACTATCCGACTCGTCTCGGTCGGTGAGGGCGCCTACGAGGCCAGCCGGATCCACTCGCTCACCGCACTGTCGATCGACGTCTCGGCGCTCACCCAGGACCTGCACAAGGAGCGGATGGCGGCGGCCGCCTACCTGGCCGCGGCGAACCAGAAGCCGGACGACTACAACCTGCGGGTGCGGCGCACCGACGAGCGGATCGCGGCGTACCAGGAGGAGCGGGGACGGCTCGGTGACGTGCCCGCCTCGGTCCGGGGCCGGCTGAAGGTCATCGAGGACCACCTGGCCACCCTGAACGGCACCCGCCAGGAGGTGCTGGACCGGCAGCAGATGCCGGTCGCCGAGGCGAGCCTGCGGTACGGCATCATCCTCAACGACCTCGTCGCGTACGGCGACACGCTCGCTCAGCAGCCCGGCGCGGAGAGCATCGCCGACGCCCGGCGTGCGGTGGCCGCGTTCTCGCACGCCAAGGCGGAGGTCGCCGAGGAGCAGGCGGTTGCCTTCACCGCGCTGGCCGGCGGCCGGCTCGACGAGGAGCAGTTCTCCTCCTTCGTCGCCACCCTGACCGGCCAGCAGGAGGCGCTGCTCTCCTTCTCCCGTGCCGCCGAGCCCGCGCAACGCGCCCTGGTGGACGGCACGGTCTCCGGTGACGCGGTACAGCTCGCCGACCGGGTCGCCAACGACCTGTCCCGCTCGGTCGGCCAGGCCCCGCTGGTCACCCGGGACGAGGCCGCCGCCGCGATCGGCGCGGTCGACGACCTGATGCGGTGGACCGAGGTCCAGCTCCAGGAGCGACTGCTGGCCGAGGCCGACACGGTCCGGACGGACGTCCTCCGGCAGGCGGTCACGGAGAGCCTGATCGTCCTGCTCACTCTGGTCATCGCCGTGACCCTGGCCGTGGTGCTGGCCCGCTCGCTCAACGAGTCGCTGCGCCGGCTGCGCGAGGGCGCGCTGGCGGTGGCGAACCACGACCTGCCGGACGCGGTGAGCCGGCTGCAGAACGTCAACGCCATCGGCGACGGCGGCGTGGACGAGATCGTCCAGCAGGTCCGGGACCCGATCAAGCTGAGCAACCGCGACGAGGTCGGCCAGGTGGCCGCGGCCTTCAACGTGGTCCACCGGGAGGCCGTCCGGGTGGCGGCCGAGCAGGCCGCGCTGCGGACCAGCGTCTCGGCGATGTTCCTCAACCTGGCCCGGCGTTCGCAGAGCCTGGTCGACCGGATGATCGGCGAGTTGGACGCGATCGAGCGCGGCGAGGAGGACCCCAAGCGCCTCGCCCAGCTCTTCGAGCTGGACCACCTGGCCACCCGGATGCGCCGCAACGACGAGAACCTGCTGGTGCTGGCCGGGGCGGACTCGGCCGTGCCGCGCCGGGAGGACGCGCTCCTGGTCGACGTGCTGCGGGCCGCCCAGTCCGAGGTCGAGCTCTACAACCGGATCGAGTTCGGCACCGTCGACACCGACATCTCGGTCGCCGCGCACGCGGTCAACGACGTGGTCCGGCTGGTCGCCGAACTGCTGGACAACGCCACCCGGTTCTCCCCGCCGAACACCACGGTCGTCGCCGACGGGCGGCGGATCCGGGACTACGTACTGATCCAGGTCGAGGACCGCGGCCTGGGGCTGAGCGACGAGCAGCTCGACTCGCTGAACCGGCGGCTGGCCGCCCCGCCCACCGTGGACGTGGCCGCGTTCCGGCTGATGGGTCTGGCCGTGGTCAGCCGGCTCGCCTCCCGCTACGGCATCCGGGTGGAGCTGCGGCGCAACGTCGAGGGCGGCACCGTGGCCCAGGTGACCCTGCCGAACTCCGCGGTGGTGCTGCCGGCCAACCGGGGGCAGTCCCCGCTGCCCCGCTCGCGCCAGCCGCTCGCCGTCGAGCAGTCCCCACTGAACCAGCTCGGCTCGACCGCCGCCGACCCGCTGGCCGGCGTGGCCCGGGGCGGCACGGCCACTCTGACCGAGCAGTGGCGCAGCCCCGCCCCGCCCCCGGCCCGCTGGCAGACCGCCGAGGCGCGGGAGACCGGTCCGGACGTTCAGGTGGGCGGGGCGACCGATGCACTGCCGAGCCTGCCCACCGCCCCGGTCGCGTCCGCGCCGCCCGCGCCGTCGACCCCCGTCTCCGGTGCCGGCTACTCGCTCGGTACGCCGACCGCGGCGTACCCCGCGCTGGATGCGCTGCCGAAGCGGCCCCCGGCCGGGGAGGCGACCGGGCCGGCCGCCCCGGTCGAGGTCGCCCCGACGGCACCGCCGACCTACCAGCCCGCGTCGGCGTACCAGCCGGCCGCGCCGGTCGTGTCCCGCCCGGACCAGCCGGGCGAGGCGCCGATCTTCCGGGAGATGGAGGCCGTCTGGTTCCGCTCCCACGGCGAGGACGAGACGACCATCTTCACCCGGCCCCGGTTCGACGAGGAGCCGGCGCCCGCCGCAGCGCAGCCGGTCGCCGCGGCCCCGCCGCCACTGCCCGCCCGCACCCCGGGTGCCCGGGCGTCGGGGATGACCACACCTCCGCCGTACACTCCGCCGGCGGTGCCTTCCACACCACCCGCCGCCCCCGTACCCCCGCCGGCCCCGACCGCGGCGGCCGGCGCGGAGGCCTGGCGGACGGCGGCCGACGAGGGCTGGTCGCGGGCCAGCCGGGCCGCGGAGCCCGCCACCGGCGGCACCACCCGTTCCGGCCTGCCGAAGCGGGTGCCGCAGGCCCAGCTCGTGCCCGGCGGCATCGAGCCGAAGGGCGGGCGGGCCCACACCAAGCGCACGCCGGACGAAGTACGCGGCCTGCTGTCGGCCTACCACCGCGGTGTGCAGCGGGGTCGGACGGCCGGCGCGGACCTGAACAGCACCTCGACCAAGGAGACGAACCGATGAACAGGTCAGCGGCCATGCAGGACATGGGTTGGCTGCTCACCAACTTCGCCGACAGCGTGGCGGGCATCGCCCACGTGGTGGCGGTGTCCGCGGACGGGCTGCTGCTCGCCTCCTCCCGCGACCTGCCCACGGACCGGGCGGACCAGCTCGCCGCGATCACGTCCGGCGTGGTGAGCCTGACCGAAGGTGCCGCCCGGATGTTCAGCGCCGGTGGGGTGCTCCAGACGGTGATCGAGATGGACAGCGGATACCTCTTCCTCATGTCCATCAGCGACGGCTCGTCGATGGCGGTGCTCGCCGCCCGCAGCTGTGACGTCGGCCAGGTGGGCTACGAGATGGCGCTGCTGGTGGAGCGGGTCGGCCAGGCCCTCTCCCCGCTGCCGCGGGACGCCGTCCGGTCCTGACCGGGCGTCCGACGTGACGGGACGATCCGGAGCCGGCGTGGCTCCGTACGGAGGGAGGTGATCGCGGCATGGAACCACGGCGGGATCCGCGTGGTGCGCTGGTGCGACCGTACGCGGTCACCCGCGGCCGCACCGAGCCGCTGCAGAACATCGCGCTGGAGGCGGTGCTGTCCTGCAGCGCCACCCAGTGCGCCGAGGCGCGGTTCGCGGGGCACGACAAGTACCGCATCGCCACGGTCTGCGAGGGCCGGGCACAGTCGCTGGCGGAGATCGCCGCGTACACCCGGTTGCCGCTGGGCGTCAGCCGGGTGCTGGTCGCCGACATGGTGGCCGAGGGGCTGCTGACGCTACACACTGCCGCTCCCGCGACGGGCTTCGCGGCGCGGATGAACCTGCTTGGAAGGGTGCTGAGTGGACTTCGCGAACTATGACCCCGCCGGGGCGAGCCGCAGCCGGGAGATCATCTCCGCGAAGATCGTCATCGCGGGCGGCTTCGGGGTGGGCAAGACGACCCTGGTCGGTGCGATCTCCGAGATCCAACCGCTGACCACCGAGGCGCTGATGACCGCGGCCGGCGTGGGCATCGACGACCCGTCGAAGGTGCCGGGCAAGGAGACCACCACGGTCGCCATGGACTTCGGCCGGATCACCATGGCCGAGGACCTGATCCTGTACCTCTTCGGCACGCCGGGCCAGACCCGCTTCTGGTTCATGTGGGACGAGATCATCCGGGGTGCGGTGGGTGCCGCCGTCCTGGTGGACACTCGGCGGATCACCGACGCCTTCGCCCCGCTTGACTACTTCGAGAACCGGAACCTGCCGTACGTGGTGGCGTTGAACCGGTTCGACGGCGCGCCGCAGTACGAGCCGGAGGAGGTCCGCGAGGCGCTGGCCATCCCGTCGGACGTGCCACTGGTGATGTGCGACGCCCGGCAGCGGGACTCGGTCAAGCAGGTGCTGGTGACCGTCGTCGAGCACGCCATGCTCCGCCTCCAGAGCGAGCACGGCTACCCGGCGTCGGTCGGCTGACCATCGGACCGCCGGCGCGGCTGCCGGGCCCGCGCCGGCTCCGGGTGACGTTCAGTCGACCCGGAGCCGGTAGCCGCGCTTCACCACGGTCTGCACCACGCGAGGGGCCCGCAGCCCGACCCGCAGCCGGGCCACCGCCATCTCCACCGCGTGCTCGTCCGCGCCGCGGGGCAGCGTCCGCAGCAGCGCGGTGCGGGAGAGCACCTTCCCGGGCGATGCGGCGAGTGCCCGCAGGACCGCCATCGGGGCCGGGGCGAGCGGTCGCAGCTCCCCGTCAACCACGGCCGCGTGCCCGCGCAGGGTCAGCAGGTGCCCGCCCGCCTTCACCGTGACCGTCCGCCGCGGCAGCTCGTCGACGATCGTCCGGACCAGGGCCCCGAGCCGGGCCCGGTTGGGGGCGCTCACCGGCACCCCCCGCCGCACCAGCGGCTCGGCGGTGACCGCGCCGACGCAGCTGGCCAGCACGTCCCCCCGAAGCGCCTCCAGCACCGTCTCGGTCCGATCCCCGGCCGCCCGCAGCAGCGCCTCCGCCGCCGGCGCGGAGGTGAACGTGACCGCGTCGACCAGGCGCCCCGCCACCAAATCGATCAGCCGGTGCAGCGGGGCGGGGTCGGTGGGCGGCGCCCAGCGGTAGACCGGCACCTCGATCACCGTGGCCCCCGCCGCCTCCAACGCCTCGGTGCATTCCGGCTGGCGGTCGCCGTGCAGCTGCATGGCGACCACCTGGCCGGCCACGCCCCGCCGGATCAGGTGGGCGGTCACCTCCTCGCAGCTCTCCGAGGCCGGCGACCAGTGCTCCCGCAGGCCGGCGGCCCGGATCGCGCCGGTCGCCTTCGGGCCGCGGGCCACCACGTACGACCGGCCGAGCACGCCCCGCAGCGGCTCGGCCAGCCCCCACCCCTCGGCCGCCTCCAGCCAGCCGCGCATCCCGATACCGGTGTTGGCCATCAGGACGTCCGGCGGGCGGTCGAGGCAGGCCCGGGTGGCCTCGCGCAGGTCGGTGTCGTCGGCGAGCGGCACGATCCGCAGCGCCGGGGCGAGTACCACCCGCGCGCCACGCCGCTGGAGCAGCGCGGCCAACTCGTCGCGCCGCCGGTCGGCGGTGACCCCGATGGTGAAGCCGGCCAGTTCTTCCCGCATCACTCCTCCTGTCGCAGCCGCACCTCGATCAGCCCGTCCCGGCAGCGCGTCTCGTGCCGGCGCAGCGCCACGCCGGGAAGGTCGAGGCACCGCCCGGTACGCAGGTCGTAGACCTGCTTGTGCAGGGGGGAGGCGAGCGTCGGCGCGCCGCCGCGGCTGCCCACGATCCCTCGGGACATCACGTACGCGCCCCCGACCGGGTCCAGGTTGTCGACCGCGTACAGCTCGCCGCCGGTCCGGAAGAGCGCGACCTGCACGCCGTCCACCAGGGCGGCCACCCCGCGGTCGGGATCGAGCCGGTCGAGCGGGCAGACCGGCGTCCAGTCGAGAGTGGGCAGGGGGCTCATCGGGTCACCTCGCTTCGTGCGGTGCCGCGACGGCGCGCCGCGGCACGGTGCTGGCTGACTGGCGCGCCGCGCCCGCTCATCGGCGTACCTCCGGAAGGCCGAGCGTGACGGGCCGGCGGTGGTCGGCGTCGGGTGCCGGCGGGGTCCCGCGCGCGGGCACCGGCTGGCCGCGTTCGACCGTGAAGGTGATGGACGGGTCGGGAACGTCCGGGGCGTTGACGAAGGAGGTGAAGCGGCGCAGCCGCTCCGGGTCCTCCAGCACGTCCCGCCACTCGTCCGAGTACGACGCGACGTGCCGGGCCATGGCCGCGTCGAGATCGGCGCAGAGCCCCAGCGAGTCGTCCACGAGCACCGCCCGCAGGTGGTCGAGGCCGCCGTCCATCGCCTCGATCCAGGCGGCGGTGCGCTGCAACCGGTCAGCGGTGCGGATGTAGTACACGAGGAATCT
This sequence comes from Micromonospora mangrovicola, assembly GCF_047200535.1. Taxonomy (NCBI): domain Bacteria; kingdom Bacillati; phylum Actinomycetota; class Actinomycetes; order Micromonosporales; family Micromonosporaceae; genus Micromonospora; species Micromonospora mangrovicola. Next base: position 108,840 of record NZ_JBJZOG010000002.1, read on the forward strand.
ATCGATCAGCTGGATCAGCGCTGCTGTGGACAGGTCGGTGGCGAACAGGTCGGCGTGCCGGGGCCGGAAGCCGCCGTTGCCGCCGACGTAGAGGTTCCAGCCGGTGTCGGTGGCGATGACGCCGAAGTCCTTGCCGCGGGCTTCGGCGCACTCCCGCGCGCAGCCCGAGACCGCCGCCTTGAGCTTGTGCGGGGCGCGCAGGCCCCGGTAGCGCAGCTCCAAGGCGACGGCCAGCCCGACCGAGTCCTGCACCCCGTAGCGGCACCAGGTCTCGCCGACGCAGGACTTCACCGTGCGCAGCGCCTTGCCGTACGCGTGGCCGGACTCGAAGCCGGCGTCGACCAGCCGGCGCCAGATCTGCGGGAGCTGCTCGACCCGGGCCCCGAACAGGTCGATCCGCTGCCCCCCGGTGATCTTGGTGTAGAGCCGGAAGTCCCGGGCCACCTCGCCGATCACGATCAGCTTCTCCGGGGTGATCTCCCCGCCCGGGATCCGGGGCACCACCGAGTAGCTGCCGTCGCGTTGCAGGTTGGCCAGGAAGTGGTCGTTGGTGTCCTGCAGGGACGCCTGCTCGCCGTCGAGCACGTGCCCGGTGCCGAGGGAGGCGAGGATCGAGGCCACCACCGGCTTGCAGATGTCGCAGCCCCGCCCCCGCCCGTGCTCGGCGATGAGCTGGGAGAAGGTCCGGATGCCGCGGACCCGGACGATGTCGAACAGCTCCTGCCGGCTGGCGTCGAAGTGCTCGCAGAGTGCGGTGGACTGCTTCACCCCGGCCGCGTCCAGCAGTTGCTTCAGCATCGGCACGCAGGATCCGCAGCTCGTGCCGGCCCGGGTGCACGCCTTCAGCGCCGGCACGTCGGCCGCCCCGCCGGCGATCGCCGCGTCGAGCTGCGCCCGGGTCACCGCGTTGCAGGAGCAGACCTGGGCGGTGGCCGGCAGCGCGGCGGCCCCGGCGCCCGCGCCGCCGGCCGGGGCCAGCAGCGCCAGCGGGGGCGCGGGCAGCGGCCCGCCGACGCTCGCCCGCAGCGTCGGGTACGCGCTCGCGTCGCCGACCAGCACGCCGCCGAGCAGCGTCTGCGCGTCGTCGGAGAGGACCAGCTTCGCGTACGCCCGGGCGGCCGGGTCGGTGAAGGTGACGTCGAGGCAGCCGGGGGTGGCGCCATGGGCGTCGCCGAACGACGCCACGTCCACGCCGAGCAGCTTGAGCTTGGTGGCGGTGTCCGCGCCGGGGAAGGTGGCCGTCCCGCCGAGCAGTCGATCGGCCGCCACCTCGGCGGTCGCGTACCCGGGGGCGACCAGGCCGTGGCAGGTGCCGTCCACGGCGGCGCACTCGCCGACCGCCCAGATCCGCTCGTCCGCCGTCCGGCAGGTGGCGTCCACCAGCACGCCGCCGCGCGGGCCGAGCGGCAGCCCGGCCGCGCGGGCCAACTCGTCCCGGGGCCGGATGCCGGCGGCCACCACCACCAGGTCCGCGTCGACCGTGCGGCCGTCGGAGAGCTCCAGCGCGCCGACCGCCCCGTCCGGGCCGGGCCGCAGCGCGGTGGTGGCCACCCCGAGGTAGGGCGTGACGCCCAGCTCCTCGACGTACCGGCGGAGCATCGCCCCGCCGGCCTCGTCCACCTGCACCGGCATCAGCCGGGGCGCGAACTCGACCACGCTGGTGTCCAGCCCCAGCAGGCGCAGCGCGTTCGCCGCCTCCAGGCCGAGCAGCCCGCCGCCGATCACCGCGCCGGTCCGCCGGCCCGCGGCGTGCACCCGGATCGCCGCCAGGTCGTCCAGCGTCCGGTAGCCGAAGACCCCCGGCAGGTCGGTGCCGCCCACCGGGGGCACGAAGGGGTACGACCCGGTGGCCAGCACCAGCGCGTCGTACGGGTGCTCGCCGGCTGCGGTGAGCACCACCCGCCGCTCCCGGTCGACGCCGAGGACCGGCTCGCCCAGGCGCAGCTCCACCCCGTCGTCGGGGGTGTGCAGGTTCAGCTCCTCGGCGCTCACCCCATCGAAAAAGGCCGAGAGCCGCACCCGGTCGTACGCCGGTCGCCGCTCCTCGGCGAGCACCGTCACCCGCCAGCGCCGGTCGTGGTCCCGGGCCCGCAACGCCTCGACGAAACGCTGCCCGACCATGCCGTTGCCGACGACCACCAGCCTGCCGCCGCTCATCGCGTCACCTCCACGCGGTCCGTCGCGTCACCTGACCCCGCCGGCGCTCCGCCCGCGCGGTCGCCGGGTCGTCCGGCCCGGTCGCGCCGCACGGGTCGTCGCCCGTCGGCTGCGCGCCCGGCCCCGTTCATCGCGCCGCCACCGGATCCGCCTCGGCGAGCCAGTCGGCGATGCCGGCGACCGCGTCCCGGCACCCGCCGCAGCCGGTGGCGGCGCGGGTCCCCGCCGACAGTTCCGCGACGGTCCGGGCGCCGGAGCGCCAGCACGCCACCAGCGCGCCCTTGCTCACGTCGTTGCACTGGCACACGGTGGCCGCGTCCGGCATCAGCGCCGGGGAGGCGGCGGGGGCGGCCGGGGTGGCGCCGAACGCCCGCCCGAGCAGCAGCGAACGCCGGTCCGCCGGCACCGGGGCGCCCCGGTCGAAGAGCTGTACCACCATGCCGACCGCCGGGTTGTCGCCGAGCAGGATCGCCCCGGTCAGCCGCTCGTCGCGGATCCGCAGCCGGGCGTACGTGCCCCGGGCCGGGTCGGCGAAGGTCAGCTCCTCGACGGGCGTGGCGGCGTCGGTTGCGTCGGCCGGGGCGGCGTCGGTGGCGTCGCCCATCGCGGCCAGGTCGATGCCGGCCGCCTTGAGCCGGGTCACCGCCGGGCGGGGCTGGTAGCGGGCCAGCGGGTCCGCCCCGGCCAGCACGTCGGCGACCACCCGGGCCTGCGCCCAGGCCGGGGCGACCAACCCGGTCAGCGTTCCGTCGTGCTGGGCGCAGTCGCCGATCGCCGAGATCCGCCGGTCGCTGGTCCGCATCCGGTCGTCCACCACCACACCCCGGTCCACGGCCAGCCCGGCGTCGGCGGCCAGCGCGGTGTCGGGCCGTACGCCGCAGGAGAGGACCAGCAGGTCGGCGGTGAGGGAGCGGCCGTCGGCGAGGTCGAGGCGGATCCGGTCGCGGTCGGCAGCCACCGCCACCGCCGGGACGGCCAGCGCGGTCCGCACGCCCAGCCCGGCCAGGGTGCTGGCGAGCACGGTGCCGGCGGCCGGGTCGAGCTGCCGCTCCATCAACCACGGCATCGGGTGCACCACGGTCACGTCCAGCCCCCGGGCGGCGAGCCCGCGGGCCGCCTCCAGCCCGAGCAGCCCGCCGCCGAGCACCAGGGCGCTGCGCGCGTCCCGGGCGGCGGCGAGGATCCGCCGGCAGTCGTCCAGGGTGCGGAACGGGACCACCCGCTCGGGCAGCGGGTCGAGTCCGGGCAGCGGTGGCACCACCGCCCGGCTGCCGGTGGCCAGGACCAGATGGTCGTAGCCGTGCCGGTCACCGTCGGCGGTGCGTACTTCCCGGGCGGTCCGGTCGATCGCGGTGACCGCCACCCCGGTCCGTACGTCCACCCCCTGCCCGGCGACCTCGGCCAGCTCCACGTCCGGCTCGTCGATCTTCCCGGCGAGCAGGGTGGAGAGCATGATCCGGTTGTACGCCCGGTGCGGCTCCGCCCCGAGCACGGTGACCTTCCGGTCCCCGTCCCGCGCGTGCAGCTCGGCGGCGAGCCGGGCACCCGCCATCCCGTAACCGACGATGACGACATTCATGCCCTCTCCACCCGTACGGCGCAGATCTTGAACTCCGGCATCCCGGAGACCGGGTCGACGGCGTCGTTGGTGACCGAGTTGGCCCGGGCCGTGCCCGGCCAGTGGAACGGTGCGAAGACCGTGTCCGGCCGGATCGCCGGGCTGAGCCGGGCCGGCGCGCGCAGTTCGCCCCGGCGGGAGACCACCCGAACCTCGTCCCCGTCGGCCACGCCCAGCCGGTCGGCCAGGTCGGGGTGCAGCTCGACGAAGCCGCCGGGCGCGGCCCGGCGCAGCGCGGCCACCCGCCGGGTCTGCGCGCCGGACTGGTACTGGGCGAGCACCCGGCCGGTGGTGAAGTGCAGCGGGTACTCGGCGCAGACCGGCTCGGCGGCCGGCCGGTGGCGCACCGCCCGGAACCGGGCCCGGCCGTCCGGGGTGGGAAAACGGTCGGCGAAGAGCCGGGGGGTGTCCGGGCCGGCCGGGTCGGGACAGGGCCAGAAGACGCCGGTGTCGGCGTCGATCCGGTCCCAGGTGACCCCGGCGTAATCGGCCGGCCCGCCGGCCGAGGCCCGGCGCAGCTCGGTGAAGACCGCCGCCGGGTCGGTGGGGAAGTGACCCCGGGCGGCCAGTCGGGCGGCCAGGTCGGCGAGGACCTCCAGGTCGGTGCGGACGCCGGGCGGGGGTTCGCGCAGCGCCCGGCGGCGCAGCACCCGACCCTCCAGGTTGGTCATCGTGCCGTCCTCCTCGGCCCACTGCGCGACGGGCAGCACCACGTCGGCCAGCGCGGCCGTCTCGGAGCGCAGGAAGTCGGCCACCACCAGCAGGTCCAGGTCGCGCAGCCGGGACTCGACCCGGGCCGCGCGGGGCGCGGACACCACCGGGTTGGAGCCGAAGACCAGCAGCGCCCGCGGGCCGGTCGCGGTGCCGAGCGAGTCCAGCAGGGCGTACGCGGGCACCCCCGGTCCGGGCAGGTCGTCGGCGGGTACGCCCCAGACCCCGGCCACGTGCGACCGGGCCGCCGGGTCGTCGATCCGCCGGTAGCCGGGGAGTTGGTCGGCCTTCTGCCCGTGCTCCCGGCCGCCCTGCCCGTTGCCCTGCCCGGTGAGGCAGCCGTACCCGGAGCCGGGGCGGCCGGGCAGGCCCAGGGCGAGCGCCAGGTTGATGAAGGCGGTGACCGTGTCCACCCCCTTGGCGTGCTGCTCCGCGCCCCGGGCGGTGAGGATGACGGCGCGGTCCACGGTGGCCAGCGCGCGGGCGGTCGCCTCCAGGTCGGCCACCGGCACCCCGGAGAGGCGTTCCACCTCGGCCGGCCAGTACCCGGCGACGGTCCGCCGTACCTCCTCGAAGCCGGTGGTCCGCTCCGCCACGTACGTCCGGTCGAGCCAGCCCTCGGTGAGCGCGATGTGCAGCAGGGCGTTGGCCACCGCCAGGTCGGTGCCGGGCAGCGGTTGCAGGTGCCGGGTGGCCTGGCGGGCGGTGGCGGTCAGCCGGGGGTCGATCACGATCAGCTGGCCGCCCCGCTCGCGCTGGTCGGTCAGGTGGCGCAGCAGCGGCGGCATGGTCTCGGCCGGGTTCGCGCCGACCAGCAGCAGGGTGTCCGTCCGGCCGAGGTCGGCGACGGGAAAGGGCAGCCCCCGGTCCACGCCGAAGGCGCGGATGCCGGCTGCGGCGGCCGAGGACATGCACCAGCGTCCGTTGTAGTCGATGTGCCGGGTGCGCAGCGCCACCCGGGCGAACTTGCCGAGCGCGTACGCCTTCTCGTTGGTCAGCCCCCCGCCGCCGAAGACGGCGACGGCGTCCGGCCCGTGCCGGTCCTGGACGGCCCGGAGGCCGGCGGCCACTCGGTCGAGGGCCTCGTCCCAGGTCGCCGGGCGCAGCTCGTCGCCGGGACGGTCGCGCAGCAGCGGGGTGGTCAGCCGGTCCGGGTGGTCGAGCAGTTCGGCGGCGGTCCAGCCCTTCTGGCAGAGGCCGCCCCGGTTGGTGGGGAACTGACGGGGCGTCACCTCGACCCGCCCCCCGGTCTCGCGCAGCGCCATGCCGCACTGGAGGGCGCAGTACGGGCAGTGCGTGGCCACTTCCCGGGGCGGTACCCCCGGTCGCGTCGCCATGCGTGCACCGTCTGTCATGCCCGAGAAGCGTGCCGTCGGGCGGTTTCCGGTCCGGGTCCCTTCTGTTTCGGTCCTGTCAAGAGCGGCTCACACCGCACGGGAGTGACGGGCCGGTCGGCAGGGTCTAGGATGTGAGACAAGTGTCCTGAATGTTGGGAGACGCGATGAGTGTGGCGGACGCGTTCGACGCCGTGGCGGGCAGCTACGACGCGGCCCGGCGACGGCTGGTGCCCTGCTTCGACGCCTTCTACGGCGCCGCGGTCGAGGTGGCCGCGCCGCCGCTGCGCGCGGCCCTCGCCGCCGGGCGCACGCCCGAGGTGCTGGACCTGGGCGCGGGCACCGGCCTGCTCTCCCTGCTGCTCGCCGCGGCGGTCCCCGGGATCCGGGTGACCCTGGTCGACGCCGCGCCCGGCATGCTCGCAGTGGCCACCGGTCACCTGGCGGCCCGGGACGTGCCGCACCGGACGGTGCTCGCCGACCTCGCCGCGCCACTGCCCGCCGGCCGGTACGACGCGGTCGTCTCCGCGCTGGCCATTCACCACCTCGACGACGACGGCAAGCGGTCGCTCTACCGGCGGGCGGCCCGGGCGCTGGTGCCCGGCGGGGTCCTCGTCAACGCCGAGCAGGTGGCCGGCCCGACCCCCGCCCTGGACCGGCGCTACGACGAGGTCTGGACCGCCCGGATCAGCGAACTCGGCTCGGACACCGAGGAGATCGCCGCAGCGCGGGAACGGATGCGGCACGACCGGCCGGCGCCGGTGACCGACCAGTGCGGCTGGCTCACCGACGTCGGCCTGGTCGACGTGGACTGCTTCTTCAAGGAGTGGCGCTTCGCGGTCTTCGGCGGCCGCCGCCCGTGACCGTCGGCGTGGCTTCGCCTCGACCCAGGCGTTGAACCCGACGACCTTGTCACGCGCCCGTGCCCGGACGGGCGCGATGTCCGGTTCGTCGATCGGCGCGAGCGGGGATGACTAACGGTCATACCGGCGGGTAGTCTCGTCGGCATGACCGCCAAGGTGACACTCTCGTTCTCGGACGAGACGATCGAGGAGGCGCGCCGGTTCGCCAAGCGGGAGGGGCTCTCCCTCTCCGCCTGGATGGACCAGGCCGCCCGGGAGAAGGCGCTGCGCGAGGTCTTCACCGCGCACGCCGTCGCCGTCGGCCGGGCCGGGCTGGACCTGGAGTCCGCCGCCCTGGCCGACGCGCAGGAGGCCGCCATCGTCGACGACGCCCTGTTCGGCGGTGGGCGCCCGCGTGCTGCGTAGGGGAGAGGTGTGGCGGATCTCGGGTGCCCGGGAACGCCTCGGTCTGGTGATCAGCTCCGACGTCTACAACTCCACGGACGTACCCATCGTGATGGTGGCCGAGGTGGTCGAGGAGTCACTGCTGCGGGACTCGCCCCTCGCGGTGCAGATGGGCGGGTTCGTGGTCATGCCCGACCGGCTCTCCTCGCCGATGAAGAAGTGGTTCACCGAGTGTGTCGACGTCGCCGACACCGAGACCATGCAGCGGGTGGGGCGGGCCCTGCGCATCCTCCAGGAGATCTGAGCGCCGCCGGAACTCCTCACCATCGGAATCCGGAGCCGGTGCGGCGGCTGTTGCGCGGACGACTTCCCGGACGAACGTCACGGTAATTCCGGCCGCCTACCTTTCGGCCGGGCGTCGTCCCGCGCCGGTCATCCGGCCGGCCCGGGCGGATGCCCTGGACGCCATCCGCCCGGCCGTGAGGAGAACCGCTGATGACCACCATTGCCGAAACCGTGGAGAGCGGCGAGGTCGACCTGCGACGCCGGCCCGGCCGGTGGATCGGCCACTGGTCGCCGGAGGACGCCGGGTTCTGGCGGGCCGCCGGCCGGCGGATCGCCCGCCGGAACCTGATCTTCTCGATCTTCGCCGAGCACATCGGGTTCTCGGTCTGGCTGCTCTGGAGCATCGTCGTCGTCCGGCTCGGTGACGTCGGCTGGCAGCTCACCACCAGCCAGAAGCTGTGGCTGACCGCGGTGCCCAGCGGGGTCGGCGCGCTGCTGCGGCTGCCCTACACCTTCGCGGTGCCGGTCTTCGGCGGCCGGAACTGGACGATCGTCTCCGCGCTGCTGCTGATCCTGCCCTGCACCGGCCTGGCCTGGGCGGTCGAACATCCGGAGATCGGCTACCTGCCGCTGGTGCTGATCGCCGCCACGGCCGGCGTCGGCGGGGGCAACTTCGCCTCCAGCATGGCGAACATCTCGTTCTTCTACCCGGAGCGGGAGAAGGGCTGGGCGCTGGGCCTGAACGCGGCCGGCGGCAACATCGGCGTCGCGGTGGTCCAGTTCCTGGTTCCCCAGGTGATCGTGCTGGGCGGCGGGCTCGCGCTGGCCCGGGCCGGGCTGATGTACGTCCCGCTGGCGGTGGCCGCCGCCGTCTGCGCCTACCTGTTCATGGACAACCTGGCGGAGGCGAAGGCGGACGTCGGGCCGGTCTGGTCCTCGCTGCGGCACCGGGACACCTGGATCATGTCGCTGCTGTACATCGGCACCTTCGGTTCGTTCATCGGCTACTCGGCGGCGTTCCCCACCCTGCTCACCTCGGTGTTCGGTCGCTCCGACATCGCGCTCGGCTGGGCGTTCCTCGGCGCCGGCATCGGGTCGGTGTTCCGCCCGTTCGGCGGCCGGCTGGCCGACTCCGTGGGCGGCGCCCGGGTGACCGTCGGCAGCTTCGTGCTGATGGCGGCGGGGGCGTACGCGGCCCTCTGGTCCGTCGAGCACCGGAACCTGGTGGTGTTCTTCGCCGCGTTCATGCTCCTGTTCGTGGCCACCGGCATCGGCAACGGCTCGACCTACCGGATGATCTCCAAGATCTTCCAGGTCAAGGGCGAGGACCTCGGCGGTTCCCCGGAGACCATGCTGGCGATGCGGCGGCAGGCGGCCGGGGCACTGGGCGTGATCTCCTCGGTCGGCGCCTTCGGTGGCTTCCTCGTCCCGATCTGCTACGCCTGGGCGAAGTCGAACTACGGCGGGATCCAGCCGGCGCTCCGGTTCTACGTCGGGTTCTTCGTGCTGCTGCTCGCGGTCACCTGGGTCGCCTACGTGCGCCCCGGGTCACGGATGGCGCGCGCCGGGGTGTGATCCGTACCATCGTCGAAGCGGGGGGCACGCTCGGTGACCCCCCGTTTTGACCCGCCGCCGGGCGGCCGGGTATCGTTGCCTGCTGTTGTACGACATTCAGAGGCGTGCCGCATCAGGTACGCTTGGTCGTTCGTGCGCGCTGGTTCGGCTGGGAAGCCCCGGTCACCTCGGCGCGCGACCCCAGACCGACGACGAGACAAGGTAGACCTGTGCGTACGTACAGCCCGAAGCCGGGTGAGATCGAGCGTCAGTGGCACGTCATCGACGCCTCTGATGTCGTGCTGGGCCGCCTCGCGACCCACGCCGCCACGCTGCTGCGTGGCAAGCACAAGCCGACTTTCGCGCCGCACGTCGACACGGGCGACTTCGTCGTCATCGTGAACGCGGGCAAGGTCGCGCTGACCGGCAACAAGCGCCAGCAGAAGATCGCCTACCGCCACTCCGGGTACCCGGGTGGCCTCAAGCAGGTCGGCTACGAGGAGCTGCTGAGCAAGCGGCCCGAGCGGGCCATCGAGCTGGCCGTGAAGGGCATGCTCCCGCACAACAAGCTGGGCCGTCAGATGATCAAGAAGCTGAAGGTCTACGCCGGTGCCGAGCACCCGCACGGCGCGCAGCAGCCGGTGCCGTTCGAGATCAAGCAGATCGCGCAGTGAGCGCGGGCGAAGGAATCAGCATGACCGACATCACCGCCACCGAGGTTGCCCCCGAGGCCACCGAGGCGCCGGCGCCCGTCGCCCGCGCGCCTCGTGGCGACCGGCCGATCCAGACCGTGGGTCGGCGCAAGGAGGCCATCGTCCGGGTCCGCATCGTTCCCGGCAGCGGCAAGATCACCTGCAACAGCCGCGACCTCGAGGCCTACTTCCCGAGCAAGGTGCACCAGCAGCTGATCAAGGACCCGCTGGTCACCGCCGAGAAGGCCGAGGCCTTCGACGTGATCGCCAACCTGCGTGGCGGCGGCACCACCGGCCAGGCCGGCGCGCTCCGCCTCGCCATCGCCCGGGCGCTGATCGTCAGCGAGCCGGACGACCGTCCGGCCCTGAAGAAGGCCGGCTTCCTGACCCGTGACGCCCGGGTCAAGGAGAGCAAGAAGTACGGCCTCAAGAAGGCCCGTAAGGCTCCTCAGTACTCGAAGCGCTGATCATCAGCAGCGCCTTGTACTTCTGACGGACGGCCGGGTCCGCCTCCCTTCGCGGGAGGCGGCCCGGCCGTTCGTTTTTCCCCTTCTTCACGGCAGTTCCATCGGAGGTTGGCGGGTATGGGCCGGTTGTTCGGCACGGACGGGGTACGCGGGCGGGCGAACGCGGATCTCACCCCGGAGTTGGCGCTCGCGGTGGCGGTCGCCGCCGCCCACACGCTGGCCGAGACCGACAAGAGTCATCCGCCGCTCGCCGTGGTCGGCCGGGACACCCGGGCCAGCGGCGAGATGCTGGAGGCCGCCGTGGTGGCGGGGCTCACGAGCGCCGGCGCCAACGTGGTGCGGGTCGGCGTGCTGCCCACCCCGGCGGTGGCGTTCCTCACCGCCGAGGCCAAGGCCGACCTGGGCGTGATGCTCTCCGCCTCGCACAACCCCATGCCGGACAACGGCATCAAGCTCTTCGCCGCCGGCGGCCACAAGCTGCCGGACGAGATCGAGATGCGGATCGAGGCGGCCGTCGAGGCGAACGCCACCACCGCCTGGCAGCGACCGACCGGCGCCGGCGTCGGGCGGGTGCACGACCTGCTCGACGGTGCCGACCACTACGTCCAGCACCTGGTCGGCACCGTGCCGCACCGGCTGGACGGGATCAAGGTCGTGGTCGACTGCGCCAACGGGGCGGCCGCCGAGGTCGCGCCGGTGGCCTACCAGGAGGCGGGCGCCGAGGTCGTCGCGATCCACGCGGAGCCGGACGGCCTCAACATCAACGACGACTGCGGCTCGAACCACATCGAGGCGCTGCGCGCCGCCGTGGTCGAGCACGGCGCGCACCTCGGCATCGCCCACGACGGTGACGCCGACCGGTGCGTCGCGGTGACCGCCGACGGCGACGAGGTCGACGGTGACCAGGTGATGGCGATCCTGGCCCTGGCCATGCGGGATGCCGGCGAGCTGACCCGGGACACCCTGGTCGCCACGGTGATGAGCAACCTCGGCCTGCGCCTGGCGATGTCCGCGCAGGGCATCCGGCTGGTCGAGACCAAGGTCGGCGACCGGTACGTGCTGGAGGAGCTGCGCGCCTCCGGCCTCGCCCTCGGCGGCGAGCAGAGCGGGCACATCGTCATGCCCGCGTACGCCACCACCGGCGACGGGGTGCTCACCGCGCTGCACCTGATGTCCCGGATGGCCGCCACCGGCAGGTCCCTGGCCGAGCTGGCCGCCGTCGTCACCAAGCTGCCCCAGGTGCTGATCAACGTGCCGGTCGGCGACCGGACCGTGGGCGCCGCTGCGCCGGCCGTCCGCGCCGAGGTGGAGCGGGCCGAGGCCGAGCTGGGTGAGACCGGCCGGGTGCTGCTGCGCCCGTCCGGCACCGAGCCGCTGGTCCGTGTCATGGTCGAGGCCGCCACCGAGGCGACGGCCCGGTCGGTTGCCGAGCGCATCGCGGAGCAGGTCCGCACCGCCAGCCCGGTCGCCTGACCCGGCTGCGGGTAGCCCGGCACCGGCCGACGCCGCGGACCAGGGCGGTCGCGAGATGTCGACCTCGCTCGACGCTACGAACTTGATGACGTGAACGATTCGGGCGTCGGGCCCAGCCGGTGAATCGTCTGCGTCATCAAGTTCGTAGTCGCAGTTCAACCCTGGCGCCGGTTTGACCCGGTGCCCCGCCAGGTCGGGCGCTACAGGCGCAGCCGGCTGGCCCGGTCGAAGGTGTCGGCGGGGTCCTCGCCGCCGGTGAGATCGACGTCCTCGACGATCCGGCCGTCGCCGAGCCGGACCAGTCGGTCGCAGCGCGCGGCGATGGCCCGCTCGTGGGTGGCGAGCAGGATCGTCATGCCGTGCCGGTCGCGCAGATCGAGCAGCAGGTCGAGGATCTGGGCGCCGGTGGTCGAGTCGAGGTTGCCGGTCGGCTCGTCGGCCAGCAGCAGCCGGGGTGCGCCCATCAGCGCCCGGGCGATCGCCACCCGCTGCTGCTGGCCGCCGGAGAGCTGAGCGGGCAGCGCCCGTTCCCGGCCGGCGAGGCCCACCGCCTCCAGCAGTTCCCCGGCCCGGGTCGCGTGATCGGCGCGGCCCCGGCGGCGGGGCAGCACCGGCGCGATCACGTTGTCCAGCACGGTCAGCGCCGGCAGCAGGTGGTACCGCTGGAAGACGAAGCCGACACCCTGGCGGTACCGGGCCAGGGCCGCCCGGCGCAGCGCGGTCACCTCCACGTCGTCCACCGTCACGGTGCCCCGGTCGGCCTGTTCGATCGCGCCGATGAGATGCAGCAGCGTGGACTTGCCGGACCCGCTCGGCCCGGTCAGTGCCACCACCGAACCGGCGGCGATCTCCACGGACAGGTCGTCGACGGCGGTGAGCCGTTCGGTGCCGCTGCGGAACTCCCGGACCAGTCCGGCCGTCCGCACCGTGCTCCCCGTGGTCGGGTCCATGCTCACTCCTCTGCCAGTAGTCGTGCGGTGGGAAGGCGGCGCAGCAGCGCGGCCGGGACGAGCGCGGCGAGGCAGGTGACCAGCACCCCGGCCAGCCCCACGCCGACCGCGACCAGCACCAGCTCCGCCGGCAGTTCGCCGACCAGCCAGGCCGCCCCGCCGAGCCCGAGACCGGCGCCGGTGAGGGCGCCGAGCACACCGAGGAGGAGCCCCTCGTAGCCGACCAGGCGACCCAGTGCGGCGTCGGTCCACCCGGTCGCGCGCAGCGTGGCCAACTCGGCAGCGCGGTCCCGGACGTTCAGGTAGAGCACGTCCGCGACCGCGGCGGCACCGAGCAGCACCGTGGCCACCGCGGCGAGCGCGTCCGCGCCGCGCACGCTGAGCGAGACGGTGTCGCCGAGCAGGCTGCCCACGATCGCGCCCCGGAACGCGTACGCGGCGGCGGCGACCAGGGCCAGCGCGGCGACCCCGATGGCCAGCGCACCCGCGCCGAGCAGGGTGCGGCCGGGGGTGCGCACCAGGTTCGCCAGGGCCAGGCCGGGCAGGGTGCGGGGTCGGCGTACCCAGCGGGCGGTGGCCACCGGCGGGCGCAGCGCGGCGGCCGGGTGGGCGCGCGCGGCCCGCAGCGCCGGTGCCAGGCCCGCGACCAGCGTCAGCAGCAGGGCCACGGGTACGGCGAGCAGCGCCCGCCGCCAGTCGACGCCGATGCCCAGGGTGGCGCCGAGCGGGAACGCCAGGCCGACGGAGAGCAGGCCGGCGGCCAGGCCCAGGGCGGCCACCTCGCCGAGGATCAGCGCGCCGATCCGGCGGGCCGGCCAGCCGAGGCAGGCGAGCACGGCCAGCTCCGGACGACGGTCCCGGACCGCGGCGGAGACCGCGTTGCCGAGGAAGAGTACGCAGACCACCAGCACCAGCAGGAAGAGCGCCGCGCTCTTGCGGTCGACGGCCTTCGTGATCGTGGACGCCACACCCAACGCCGACCAGTTCTCGGTCAACCGCAGCATCGGGCGGCCGAACGTGCCGGCCGGCAACTCCACGGTCTGCGGGGCGGGGGAGGAGCCGAGGGTGATGTCGACGTCCAGGCCGGTCGCCTGGGCGATCCGCTCGGCGATCAGCCGGACCCGCTCCGCGGAGCGCTCGCTGTAGCCGTGCACGTCGGCGACCCGGACCCGGATCGCGCTGATCGGAGCCTTGAGCTGCGGGCTGCTGCCGCCGGCCAGCAGCTTGGGCACGCTGGCCAGGTTGGTCAGCAGCAGCGGTGGCGCGGACAGGTAGCCGGCCGGGTTGCCGCTCGGCTCCAGCGGCTTGCCGCCCAGCGCGGCCCGGCTCCGGTCGTCGGCACCCTCGGCCCTTGGTGGCTCGTACGTCTCCAGCGGCACCTTGCCGAGGTCGCTGAAGCCGGCCAGCTTCCCCGGATCGAAGACCCCCACCGCCCTCCAGAGGCGGAACGGCGAACTCGACGTCCTCGCCATCTGCAGCGCGCGCACCGGCCGCAGGCCGCGGTCCTCGCTGAGCCACGGACGGGGCAACGGGTTGTAGTCGTGCTCGTTGCCATAGGTCTCGGGGGCCGCGGGCGGTTGGCCGGTGGCGCGGAGGACGCCGTCCGGGAGCTGCTCGTACCGTACGTCGCCGGACTGCACGATCGACTGGAGTTGGCCCACGCAGCACCCGGAGTCGGACAGATCCTCGGTGACCTTGTGGCGGTAGCCGTCGGCGATGTCGTACCGGACGGACCCGGCCGGGTGCCCCGTGGCGCGGTTCAACGTCTCTTCGAGGTCCTCGACGGACACCCCGGCCGGGCTGACGCCGGGCAGCCGGGTGAGGTCGGCGGTGAGCGTCTCGTCGATGAACGGCCGTTCGGTGACCAGCACCGGGAAGGAGTGGTTGACCGCCGAGCCGAGCCGCTTCTCGCCGACGGGCTCGTCGGCGCGGACCGGCCGTCCCGCCACCACCGCGCCGGCGAGCCCGACCAGGCGTTCCTCCGCGGGCGGGTCCACCGCCGCCAGCAGGAACGGCACGGTGACGTCGTGCGTCACCACCAACCGGTCGGCGGTGGCCGAGGGGCCGCTCGAGGTCGTCGCCAGCACGTACGGGGAGCTTTCGAACCGGCCGTCGGGCCGTAGCCGTACCGCGTCCACCTGCCAGTGCTCCCGCTCTGAGTAGGTGCCCGGGTTGCCCAGCAGCGTGAACCGGGGGTCGCACACCGCGAGCGTCCGGCCGTCCGGCAGCACCTCACGCGGCACCGGGCCGCAGGCGTCGCCCCAGGGGTACGAGTTGCCGTCGGAGTACGTCGTCGACGTGCTCGCCACGGGCGCGTCGAGGCGCGGGTAGATGAGCGGATGCTTCGTGACGTACACATACCGGGGTTTCGCCCGGGCGGTCGACAGGCCACGTTCCGCGACGAACGTCGGCACCACCCGGATCACCTGGCGATCCAACGAGCGGTCGACCGCGTCGGTGAGGTCGAGAGGGGCCGGCACCGCAGCGGTCGAATAGCCCAGCATGGCGATCGGGGCGGCCACGTCCACCCCCTCGACGGCCTTCACCTGGTCGTACTGTGCGGTGGTGATGCCGCCGTAGAGGCCGGAGAGATAGTTGGGGCGGACCAGGCGCCGCTCGGCCTCCAGCGGCGTGCGGCTGCCCTTCGGACGGACCAGGATGTCGTACGCGGCGCGGGTGTTCCGCTCCACCGTGCCCGTTACCTGCAGGCGGGAGGTGGTGGTGGCGCCGGTCAGGACGACGAAGCCGGTGGTGGCCACCAGCACGCCGACCAGCAGCGCCACCGACCGTCCCGCACGGCCACGAAGTTGCCCCCAGACGAAGTGGAACATGTCGCGCCTCCCCGTGTGCTGACCCACACTGTGCGCGCTACATTGTCACAATGCAAGGCCCTGCGGGGCCCTGTCCGGAACCGGATCGGAGGAGACGGTGGCGATCCAGCACGCGGTCCTGGCCCTGCTCGCCCGCGGTCCCAGCTACGGCTACGAGCTGAAAGGCGCCTTCGAGGCGGCGGTGGGGCCGCAGTGGGGCCCGCTCAACATCGGGCACCTCTACCAGGTCCTCGACCGGCTCTCCCGGGACGGGCTGGTGGTCGCCGAGCGGCACGCCCAGCCGGTCAAGCCCGACCGGGTGGTCTACGAGATCACCCGGGCCGGCCGTACCGAGCTGGACCGCTGGCTCGCCGAACCGAGCCCGCGCAGCGGCGGGTTCCGGGACGACTTCTTCCTCAAGGTCACCGCCGCCGCTCGGTCGGGCGAGGCGACCACCGTCCGGACCGTGCTCGGCAACCAGCGCGCCCACCTCATGCGGGAACTGCGCAACCTCGACGGGCTGCGCCGCCGGGCCGACGATCCGGTGGTCCGGCTGCTCCTCTCGGCCGCCGGCCGGCACGTCGAGGCCGACCTGGCCTTCGTCGACGACGCCGAGTCGGCGCTGCTCGGCGAGGGTGGAGCCACGCTCGCCGGTCTCGCCGCCGACCGCCCGGCAGCCGCCGCAGGGGGCGGGGAAACCGGGCCGGAGCGCGTCGCCGGCTGAGGGGCCCCGGCGAGCATCGCGGGCCGGCCCGGTGCCGGCGAAGCCGTCGTGCTGCCCGCCCTGACCCCGGCGGCGGTCAGGTCAGGCGGACGCCAACCGGCGCAGGAAGCGGCCGGCCAGGTCGGCGACCCGGTCGGCGTCCAGCTCCAGCGCCGGGCCGGCCACCGTCACCTCGGCCAGCGCGATCCCGGGCACCTCGGTGTCCCGCCAACCGCCGACGAACCACGCCTTCTCCTCCTCGGCGAGGGCGAGGTTGGCCGCGTTCAGGGCCTCCGCCGGGTGCGGCAGCCAGAGCCGGAACTGGTGGGTGTGCGGGGGTGCCGGGTGTACCCGCGCCCCGGGCAGGGCGGCCAGCGCGGCGGCCACCACCTTCGCGTGTGCGACGTAGCCGGCCAGCCGGGGCAGTTCGTGCGTCAGACCGGCCAGCGCGGCGAGGGCGGCCGGCCACTGCTGGAACAGCGTCCCGCCGTGGCGGTGTCGCCAGGCGCGGGCGTAGCGGACCAGCTCCGCGTCGCCGGCCAGCGCCGCGCCCGAGTGGCCGCCGAGGGACTTGTAGAACGAGACGTACGTGCTGTCGGCCAGGGCCGCGATCTCGGCGAGCGAGCGCCCCAGGTGGACGGTCGACTCCCAGAGCCGGGCCCCGTCCAGGTGCACCCGGGCACCCCGCGCCCGGGCCGCCGCCACCACCGCGCCCAGCTCGTCCCAGCTCGGCAGCACGAACCCGGCGTCGCGTAGCGGCAGCTCCAGCATCAGCGTGCCGATCGGCTCGTCGAGCGCGGCCACCTCCTCGTCGGTCGGATTGCGCGGCGCGTCCGTGGTGCGTACCGCCCGCAGCCCGGTGAGCACCGCGTACGCGTCGCGCTCGTGCAGCAGCGGGTGATTGAGCGGGTGCAGGCCGACCGCGTCCCGGCCGGTCACCTCGGCGCCGTACCGCAGGGCGACCTGCTGCGCCATCGTGCCGGTGGGGAAGAAGGCGACCGCCTCGGTGCCGAGCAGCTCGGCGACCCGGCCCTCCAACTCCTCGACCGGCCCGCCCTCGCCGTAGAAGTCGGGGACCGGGTCGTCGGTGACGGCCGCCCCGATCACCGCGAGCTGGTCCCGGATCGATGGTGGCCGGATCCCGGAGAGCACGGTGTCGCAGCCACGCTGGGCGGCGAACCGGCGCACCAACTCCGCCCTCGCCCCGGTCATCGGTCCTCCGCCAACCGGCGCAGCCGGGTCACCGCCTCGGTCAGCACCTCGGGTCGTTTGCAGAAGGCGAACCGGACCAGCCGTCGCCCCGCCTCGGTGTCGTCGTAGAAGACCTGGGTCGGCACCGCCACCACTCCGCAGCGCTCCGGCAGCGACCGGCAGAACTCCACCCCGTCCCGGCCGCCCAGCGGAGTGACGTCGGCGGTGACGAAGTACGTGCCCTCCGGCGTGAGCACCCCGAACCCGGCGTCGGCGAGGCCGGCGACGAGCTGGTCCCGGCGGCGCCGCATGTCCTCGGCGAACTCGGTGAAGTAGGCGTCGGGCAGCCCGAGCGCCACCGCGACGGCCGGTTGCAGCGGCCCGGCGTTGACGAAGGTGAGGAACTGCTTCACCCGCAGCACCGCGGAGACGAGCGGAGCCGGCCCGCTCACCCAGCCGACCTTCCAGCCGGTGCAGGAGAAGGTCTTGCCGGCCGAGGAGATGCGCAGGGTCCGCTCGCGCATCCCGGGCAGGGTCGCCAGCGGCACGTGCGGCGCGGCGGCGTCGCCGAAGACCAGGTGCTCGTACACCTCGTCGGTGACCGCGTACGCGTCGTGCTCCCGGCACAACTCGGCGACCAGGGCCAGCTCGTCCGGGGTGAAGACCTTGCCGGTCGGGTTGTGCGGCGAGTTGAGCAGCACCAGCCGGGTCCGTGGCCCGAACGCGGCGCGCAGCTCCGCCGGGTCGAAGGCGTACCGGCCGTCGGCGGCGGGACGCAGCGTCACCGGGCGGCGGACCGCGCCGGCCAGGGCGATCGAGGCCGCGTAGGAGTCGTAGTACGGCTCGAAGCAGACCACCTCGTCACCCGGCTCGCAGAGGGCCAGGATGCTGGCGGCGATGGCCTCGGTGGCGCCCGCGGTCACCACGATCTCGCCGTCCGGGTCGTACGCCAGCCCCCAGAACCGGCGCTGGTGGGCTGCGACGGCCGCGCGCAGCGCCGGGATCCCCGGGCCCGGCGGGTACTGGTTGTGGCCGGAGCGCAGCGCCTCGGCGGCTGCCGCGAGCATTTCCGGCGGGCCGTCGGTGTCGGGGAAGCCCTGCCCGAGGTTGACTGCCCCGGTACGCACGGCGAGCGCGGACATCTCGGCGAAGATGGTGGTGCCGAACGGCCGCATCCGGGCCACCAGCGGATCGGTCGTCGTCACGCCGGCCAGCCTACGGGCCGCCGCCGGCGCCGCAAGCCCGCCGTCAGCCGCCACAACCGCACCGCCAGCCGCCCGGGCCGACCGTCTCGGTGACCGGCCGTCCGCCGTTGACCGACAGCGCGCAGGTGATGCTCCGCCCGCCCTTGTCGTCGGCCTTGCCGGCCTGCACCCACGCGGCCGTCGGGTCGTCGGTGCGGACCGTCCGCCGCCAGGGCAGCGACACCCCGTCGAGCTGGACCAGATAGCCGTCGGCGTCGCGGTACTGGATGTCGGCCGGGCCCTGGCCGGTGACGGAGTAGGCGACCGTGAAGCGGCCCGGACCGTTCGACGGGGTCGACGCCGGCCGGTGGGTGGGGCTCGGGTCCGCTGACGGCGGTGGCGTGGTGGGGTCGGCTGCCGGCGGGTCCGAGAATTCCGGCGGGGTGGCGGGGCCGGCGGCGGTCGGGCGGTCGGGCAGGTTGAGCGGGAGCAGCACGGCGCCCAGGCAGCCGAAGACGGCCAGCGCGACGACCGCGAGGCCGGCGAGCACGGCCGTGGTGAACCGTTCGCCCCCGGACCACCACCGGCTGTCCTCGTCGCCGCCTGGTGACAGCGCGGGGAACTCCCCCGGCGGAGCCTCCACCGGGGTGGTGACCCGGGGCGGGTCCGGTGGCGTCCAGGCCGGGGCCGGGTCGATCGCGCTCATGCGTAACAGTCCGCTCCGTACTCGTTCGTCTCCTCGGCGACGAGCTTGCCGTTCACCATGATCCGGCAGCCGAGCGGGCTGGTGTCGGCCGGCTCGGAGTGGCTCGTCAGCACCATCACCCGCTCGGTCCCGTCGGTGGTGAGCTTCAGCCGCCAGGGCAGCTCCACCCGCTCGGCCTGGATGAAGTCGCCGTTGGCGTCGTAGTACTCCAGGTCGGCCGGGGCGGTGCCGGTCACCTCGTAGACCACGGTGAGCCGGCCGGCGCCGCCGGACGGGGTGACGGCGGGACTGCGGGTGGGTACCGCGGTGATCAGCCCGCGGTCCGGGTCGCCGTTCTCGTCCGGCTCGTCCGGCCAGGCCCCCTCCGACCCGTCGTACGAGTCGGCCGTCGGGTCGTCGACCACGGCGCTGAGCACGCCGAGGCCGACGCAGCCGCAGAAGGCCAGCACCAGGACCACGCCGACGGCGATCAGGGTCGTGGCGAGCCCGCCGATGCCGGTCTGCGGCCGCGTGCCCGGGTGCGCGTACGGGTGCGCGTACGGGGGCGGGTAGGCGGGTGGTGGCCAGCCCGACGGGGCGTGTCCCGGCCAGGGCGGGGCGGGCGGGCCGCCGGCCACGGGCGGGGCGACCGGTGGCACGGGGGACGGGTTGATCGGCGCCCCGGACGCCGGCCCGGACACCGCCCCGCCCGGCGGTACCGCCGGGCGTACTCCGAGGCCCGCTGCCGGCCGGTCGGTCGACGCGAACTGTTCCGGCGGGCTTCCCGGTCCAGGAGTGCCGGGCGGGTCCGCGGGGAAGTAGGAGCCGGTCGGGACGGGATGCCCGGCGGGGAAGGGGGAGACAGCGGGATGCCCCGGGGCGAAGGCTGTCCCGGTGCCGCTCGTCGCGTCTGGTGGTGACCACGGTGCCGGTGGAGCCCAGGGCTGCGGGGCGGCCAACGGGTCCGGTGGTGTCCAGGGGCCGGGTGGGGGTACGGCGGGGGGCGCGGTCGGATCGGTCGGGCCGCTGGCCTGCGGCTCGGGAGGTGGGGTCGCCTCGGACATCGGCTCAACTCGCAGGGGACGGGCGTGGCGGGGACGGGCTGGGGCGTCCGGATCGGGAGGTACGCCCCGACCAGGGGCCCTCAATGTAGGAGCTGGCGGCCAGTCGCCGGGACCCCGACCGTCTGGGCGGTTCGCCGGGTCCCGGCCCGCGCTGCCCGTTCGCTCAAATTCAGTGATCGTTTACCCGACTTTCGAGCACGCACGATGAGCGAAACTGGGTTAGGCTGCGGACCATGTGTGGAATCGTGGGTTACGCCGGCGCGCGCCCGGCACTCGGCATCGTGCTCGACGGACTGCGGCGGCTCGAGTACCGCGGCTACGACTCGGCCGGCGTGGCGGTCGTCTGCGAGGACGAGCTGCTGACCGAGAAGAAGGCCGGCAAGCTGGCCAACCTGGAGAAGGTCCTCGCCGAGCGGGCTGCCAGCGACCCCGACTCCTGCGCCGCCAGCCCGATCGGCATCGGTGACGGCACCACCGCCATCGGCCACACCCGGTGGGCCACCCACGGCGGCCCCACCGACCGCAACGCCCACCCGCACCTGTCTCCCGACGGCCGGGTCGCCGTGATCCACAACGGCATCATCGAGAACTTCGCCAAGCTCCGCACCGAGTTGGAGGCCGACGGCGTCGAGTTCGCCAGCGACACCGACACCGAGTGCGCCGCCCACCTGATCTCCCGGGCTCTGGCCGACCTGCGCTCGGCCGGTGAGGTGGACGGCCCGCAGTTGCTCGCCTCCGCCATGCGGCTGGTCTGCCAGCGGCTGGAGGGCGCTTTCACGCTGCTCGCCGTCGACGCCGGCATCCCCGGCGCGGTGGTCGGCGCCCGGCGCAACTCGCCCCTGGTCGTCGGCCGCGGCGACGGGGAGAACTACCTGGCCAGCGATGTGGCCGCGTTCATCGAGCACACCCGCGACGCGGTCGAGCTGGGCCAGGACCAGATCGTGCTGATCACCCCGGACAGCATCGAGATCACCGACTTCGCCGGCCAGCCCGCCACCGGCAAGGACTTCCACATCGACTGGGACTCGTCGGCCGCCGAGAAGGGTGGCTACGACTGGTTCATGCTCAAGGAGATCGAGGAGCAGCCCCAGGCCATCGCCGACACCCTGCTCGGCCGGCTCACCGAGACCGGCGAGATCGCCCTCGACGAGGTCCGCCTCAGCGAGCAGGACCTGCGCGACGTCGACAAGATCTTCATCGTCGCCTGCGGCACCTCGTACCACGCGGGCCTGGTTGCCAAGTACGCCATCGAGCACTGGACCCGGATCCCCTGCGAGGTCGAGCTGGCCAGCGAGTTCCGCTACCGCGACCCGGTCCTGGACCGGTCCACGCTGATCGTGGTGATCTCGCAGTCCGGCGAGACCATGGACACCCTGATGGCCCTGCGGCACGCCAAGGAGCAGAAGGCCCGGGTGCTCGCCATCTGCAACACCAACGGCTCGACGATTCCGCGCGAGTCCGACGCCGTCCTCTACACCCACGGTGGCCCGGAGATCGCGGTCGCCTCCACGAAGGCGTTCCTCACCCAGGTCGTCGCCTGCTACCTGATCGGCCTGCACCTGGCCCAGGTACGTGGGATCAAGTTCGCCGACGAGGTGGGCGCGGTCGTCGCCCAGCTGCAGGAGATGCCGGGCAAGCTGCGCGAGCTGCTCGACCGGATCGAGCCGGTCCGGGAGCTGGGCCGCGAGCTGAAGTCCGAGCCGACCGTGCTCTTCATCGGCCGGCACGTCGGCTACCCGGTGGCGCTGGAGGGTGCGCTCAAGCTCAAGGAGCTGGCGTACATGCACGCCGAGGGTTTCGCCGCCGGCGAGCTGAAGCACGGTCCGATCTCGCTGATCGACAAGGGCACCCCGGTGATCTGCATCGTGCCGTCGCCGGTCGGCCGGGGCATGCTGCACGACAAGGTCGTCTCCAACATCCAGGAGGTGCGCGCCCGAGGCGCCCGGACCATCGTGATCGCCGAGGAGGGTGACGAGGCGGTCGTCCGCTACGCCGACCACCTGATCTACGTGCCGCGCACCCCGACGCTGCTCGCCCCGCTGGTGACCACGGTGCCGCTCCAGGTGCTCGCCGCCGAGATCGCCGCCGCCCGCGGGCACGACGTCGACCAGCCACGCAACCTGGCCAAGTCGGTCACCGTCGAGTAGTCGCCCCGACCGAGGCCCCCGCCGCCCCCGGGTGGCGGGGGCCTCGGCGTGTCCGGGCCGGGCGCGGCGCTCATCGGCCCAGCACGATCCGGGCCATGCCGTCCAGGGCCGGATTGCCGGGGTCCCAGTAGCCGGAGTGGCCGTACCGGCCGCTGGGGAAGCGCCGGCCGCCGAAGCCGGGGTCGGCCGGGTCGTGCCCGAACCACAGCCGGTGATCGTCGAGCGCCCCGGCCACCGGAGCCAGCGGCGTCCCGCTCAGCACCGCCCGGCGGGCCAACTCCTCCGGCGGCCGGGCCAGCCGGATCACGTCGTCCGGCGCGGTGGCGGCCCAGACCTGCCCCGGGGCCGTGCGCAGCGCCCCGGCGTGATCGACCCCCACGCCGGGGGAACCGACGAAGACCAGCGCGTCCGCGCTCAGCCCGTGGTCGCGGGCGGCCGCGCCGACCACCAGCGAGCCGTAACTGTGGCCGAGCACGGTCTGCCGGGCCGGCGGGCCCTCGTGCGCGGCGCGTAGCCCCGCCTGGAACCGGTGCAGCGCCGGTCCGGCCTCCTCGGCCTGCCGGGGCCGGGCCGCCTCGGGCAGCGAATCCGGGGCGTCGTAGTCCAGCCAGAGCACCGCCGCCGTCTCGTCCGCCGGGGCGAGCGCCGCGCACCTTTCCAGCACCCGGGCGGCCCGACTCAGCTCGCCGGGGGCGTCGGCGAGGTCCGCGGTCATGCCCGGGACGTACGTCAGCACCGCGCCGGCCCGGTCCGGGTTGCCCAGCGCCACCACCGTCCGCCCGTCCCCGGCCGGGTCGAGCCCGAGCAGGTACGCCCGGGGTGGGCCGGGCACGGCCAGCCGCTCGGCGAGCGTGTCGAGGCCGTGCAGGGCCGCCTCCGCCCCGGCGAGCCGGGCCAGCCGGGCCAGTTCGAGCGGGCCCGCCGGCAGCGGGCACAGCAGCCGCCGGCGGCGGTCGGCCAGCTCCTCCCGCCACCCCGCCAGCAGTAGCCGGTTGGCCTGGTCGCGGGCCGCCACCGGCACGCCGTCGAGCCGGCCCACCCGGGCCGGCTCGTGGCGCACCAGCCAGCGCCGCTGCGCCGGGGTCAGCCCGGCCCACCAGCGGCTCACCTCCGGCGGGGCGGCCCCGGGCGCCGGCCGCCCGGCGGGGGGCGCGCTCACCCAGCCGTGGACCGCCGCCGTGACCAGCTCGGCCAGCCGGCCGGCCGCCTCCCGGTCCGCCGCGTCGGCCAGCGCCAGGGCCGCGCGTACCTCGGCGGCCACCTGAGCCACGGCAGGGCCGGTCCGTGCCGCCGGCCGCTGGCGGGCCGGGTCGGGGCGGACCGCGCCCGTGCGGTCCACCAGCATGCCGCCCGCCTCGGCGCGGGCCACGGCGGCGGCGAGCCGGGCCTTCGCGACCCGGAGCCGGTCGGCGAACTCGGCGAGCGCCTGGTCGACCTCCAGCACCGCGGGCAGCACGTCGGCGAGGGCCTCCCGGAGCACCCCGAGCAGCCCCTGCGCGCCCGCCGCCGCCCCGCCGGACCAGCCGGAACGCAGCGCGGCGGCGTGGGCGGCCAGGCCGTCGGCCCGCTGCCGGACCGGGCCGGTGAGCCCGCGCCAGGCCGCCCCGGCACCGGCCCAGGCGCCCGGATCGGCCCGCCAGAGCTGCGCGTACCCGGTCATTGTGGGATCCCGGCCAACCGGCCGGCGGCCCGCTCGTCCACCGCCTGGTAGCCGTCGGCGGCGGTGCGGACCGCCGCGCCGGTCGCCGCCACCCGGGCGGCGAGGGAGCCGGCCCAGTGCTGCACCGCCGCCTCCAGCTCGGCCAGCTCGGCGCCGGCCCGCCAGCCGTCGGCCGGCACCAGCAGCCCCGGCCCGGCGGCCAGCCCGTGGGCCAGCCGGTACGCCTCGTCGCCCAGCTCCCGGGCGACCCCGCGCAGCAACGCCGGTTCGACGGTGAACGGCTCCTCACCCATCGCGTGTGCCTCCCCGCTGGACCGGCCGCCGACGGGACCGACGGCGGCGGACGGATGCGCCCGGTCCCGGCCAGGGAACCGGACAACAGGGACGCTAGGTGGCCGGGGCGCACCCGCTACCCGCCCTGTGGACAACCGGGGGCGCCCGTGCACCGGGGTCGTCCACAGGCGTTGTCCACCGCCCGGCCGCTGGCTGATGTGCGGCGGCGACCGCCGGTAGGGTGAGATTCGTGATCGTGGCGGTCGGCATCGACGTCGTGCTGGTGGACCGGTTCGGCCGGGCCCTGGCGCGTACGCCGCTGCTGGCCGACCGCCTGTTCACCGAGGCCGAGCGGTACACCCGCGCCGGCAACCCGCGCGCGGCCGAGTCGATGGCGGCCCGCTTCGCCGCGAAGGAGGCGGTGGCCAAGGCGCTCGGCGCGCCGGCCGGGCTGAACTGGCACGACTGCGAGATCGTGGCCGATCCGGCCGGCCGGCCCTGGCTGACCGTCTCCGGCACGGTGGCCGCCGCCGCGGCCGAGCGCGGGATCAACCACTGGCATCTGTCGTTGTCGCACGACGGCGGGATCGCGTCGGCGATGGTGGTCGCGGAACGGTGAGCCGACCCGGCGGGCCACCCCGGCCCGCCCGGGCTGAACGGACGGGACGGGTGGCATGAGACCGGTGTGGCGGGTCGCGGAGGTACGCGCGGCGGAGGCGGGCCTGATGGGCACCCTCCCGCCCGGGACGCTGATGCAGCGGGCCGCCGCCGGCCTGGCCCGCCGCTGCGCGCTGCTGCTCACCGAACGGGGCGGCGTCTACGGTGCCCAGGTGCTGCTGCTGATCGGCTCCGGCGACAACGGCGGCGACACCCTGTACGCCGGCGCGCACCTGGCCCGCCGGGGCGCGGCGGTCTCCGCCCTGCTGCTCACCCCGGGCCGGGCGCACGCCGAGGGGCTGGCCGCGCTGCGGGCCGCCGGCGGGCGCCTCGTCGACCGCCCCCCGGCCCTGGTGGACCTGGTCCTCGACGGGATCGTCGGGATCGGCGGTCAGGGCGGCCTGCGGGAGACCGCCGACCAGCTCGCGGCAAGCCTGGCGGAGCGCTGCGGGCGGGACGGCACCCGGGCCACCGTGGTGGCGGTGGATGTGCCGAGCGGCGTCGCGGTGGACACCGGGCACGTGCCGGTCACCGCCTCCGGGCGGCCCTGCGCGGTCCGGGCCGATGTCACGGTCGCCTTCGGCGCGCTGAAGCCGGCCCTGGTGGTGGGTCCGGCCGCGGCGCTCGCCGGGCAGGTGGAGCTGGTCGACATCGGGCTGGAGCCGTGGCTGCGCGGCACCCCGGCGCTGCGGGTGCTCGAGTGGTCCGACGTGGCCGGCTGGTGGCCCGAGCTCGGCCCGTCCTCGGAGAAGTACACCCGGGGCGTGGTCGGGGTGGCGACCGGATCCGCCATCTACCCGGGCGCGGCGGTGCTCTCCGTCGGCGGCGCGCTGGCCGGCCCCACCGGCATGGTCCGCTACGCCGGCGGCGCGCGGGAGGAGGTGCTGCACCAGCACCCGTCGGTGATCGCCACCGGCCGGGTCGCCGACGCCGGCCGGGTGCAGGCCTGGGTCTGCGGCTCCGGGCTGGGCATCGGCGAGGAGTCGGTCGCCGAGCTGCGTGCCGTCCTCTCCACCCCGGTGCCGGTGGTGCTCGACGCCGACGCGCTCACCCTGCTGGTCGACGGCAGGATGGCGGACCGGCTGCGCGAGCGGGACGCCCCGATCGTGGTGACCCCGCACGACCGGGAGTACGCCCGGCTCTGCGGCGAGATGCCGGGAGCGGACCGGGTGGCGGCGGCGCTGCGGCTGGCCGCCTGGATGAACGCGGTGGTGCTGCTCAAGGGCGACCGCACGATCATCGGCACCCCGGACGGCCGGGCGTACGTGAACCCGACCGGCACCCCGGTGCTGGCCACCGGGGGCACCGGTGACGTGCTGGCCGGGCTGCTCGGCTCGCTGCTGGCCGCCGGGCTGGCCCCCGAACGGGCGGCCGCCGCGGCGGCGTACCTGCACGGGCTGGCCGGCCGGGAGGCGGCCCGCAGTGGCCCGGTGACCGCGCCCGACGTGGCGACCGCGCTCCGCCCGGTGATCGCCCGGCTCGGCTGATCACGACGGCGGCGGCGGTGGCCCGGGCGGTGCGAGCGCGCGGCTCGGGCCACGGTGATCACCGGCGGAAGTAGGCTGGGGGCATGTGGCAGTCGGAGGTGCGCGTCGACCTGGACGCGATCCGGGAGAACGTGGCCCGGCTCAAGTCGGGCACCAGCGCCGAGTTGATGGCGGTGGTCAAGGGCGACGGGTACGGCCACGGCATGGTCCAGTCCGCCCGGGCGGCGCTCGACGCCGGCGCGGACTGGCTCGGGGTCTGCACCCTCGACGAGGCGCTGCTGCTGCGCCAGGAGGGGATCACCGCGCCGGTGCTGGCCTGGCTGCTCGACCCGGGCCTGCCGCTGCACGACGGGGTCGCGGTGGGCGTCGACCTGGGCTGTGCCAGCCTCCCCCAGCTCGACGAGATGATCGAGGCGGGTCATCGGGCGGACCGCCCCGCCCGGCTGCACCTGAAGATCGACACCGGGCTGTCGCGCGGCGGGGCCACCGTCGCCGACTGGCCCGCGCTGCTCGACGCCGCCGCGAAGGCCCAGGCCGACGGCCTGGTCGAGGTGGTCGGCGTGTGGAGCCACTTCGTCTACGCGGACTCGCCTGGTCACCCCACGACGGACCGCCAGCTCGCCGTCTTCCAGGAGGGGCTGGAGATGGTGGAGCGGGCCGGACTGCACCCCCGCTACCGGCACCTGGCCAACTCGGCCGCCACGTTGACCCGCCCCGACACCCACTTCGACCTGGTCCGGCCCGGTCTGGCGACCTACGGCCTGTCGCCGATCGAGGGCGAGCGGTTCGGTCTGCGCCCGGCGATGACCGCGCGGGCCCGGGTGATGCTCACCAAACGGGTCCCGGCCGGCACGGGCGTCTCGTACGGCCACACCTACCTCACCGAACGCGAGACCAACCTGGCCGTCGTCCCGCTCGGCTACGCCGACGGGGTGCCCCGGCACGCCTCGAACACCGGCCCGGTGCAGCTCGGCGGCAGGCGGCGTACGGTCTCGGGCCGGGTCTGCATGGACCAGTTCGTGGTCGACTGCGGCGACGACGACGTGGCCGCCGGGGACGTCGCGACCCTCTTCGGCAGCGGTGCGGACGGCGAGCCGACCGCCGACGACTGGGCCGAGGCGGTCGGCACCATCAACTACGAGATCGTCACCCGGTTCGGCGGGGTCCGGGTGCCCCGGGTCTACGACGGTGAGCGGCCATGAACCAGCGTTTCCGCGTTCCCCGGCCGCGTACCGCCGCGGGCAAGGTGGCCGGAGTGGTCGGCGCGGCCGTCGGCGTCGCCGCCGCCGGGCTCGCTGCGGGCGTGGTGAGCGAGCGGGTCCTGATCCGCCGGCTCAAGAACGACCCCGCCGACCCGCACGCGCACGAGGTCTTCGGCCGGCAGCGGTACGACGAGGCGTTCACGCTGGAGATGCCGGACGGCACCGACATCCACGTCGAGGTGGTCGAGCCGACCCGGCCGGTCGCCGGGCACCCGACCGTGGTGCTGGTGCACGGCTTCTGCCTGGACATGGGGACGTTCCACTTCCAGCGCGAGCTGCTCGCCGCCCGCGGCGACTACCGGGTCGTCGCGTACGACCAGCCCGGGCACGGCCGCTCCGGCAAGCTGGAGACCGGCGAGTACGACCTGGCCACGCTGGGCCGGACCCTGCGCCGGGTGATCGACGAGGTGGCCCCCGAGGGGCCGCTGGTGCTGGTCGGGCACTCGATGGGCGGCATGACCATCATGGCGCTGGCCGAGCTGTACCCGGAGCTGTTCGGCGACCGGGTGGTCGGCACGGTGCTGATGGCCACATCCGGCGGCCTGCTCGCCGAGACGAAGCTGGTGGCCCCGGCGCTGCTCGGCCGGGTCGGCGCGCCGGTGCTCTACATGATGAGCAACGCCACCCGGTACGGCGGCACCGTGATCGACAAGGCCCGCAAGTCGACCACCAACGTGGCCTGGCTGCTCACCCGCAAGTACGGGTTCGGCACCGCGAAGCCCAGCCCCGCCCTGGTGTCGTACGTCGAGACTATGAACTCCCGGACCTCGGCCGACACGGTCACCCGCTACCTGCGCACCCTGGCCACCCACTCGCGGTTCCCGGCGCTGGCCGCGCTGGCCGGCACGCCGGTGCTGGTGGTCGTGGGGGACAAGGACATGATCACCCCGGTGACCCACTCGGAGGAGATCGTCCGGCGGCTGCCGCACGCCGAGTTCGTCAAGATCCAGGACAGCGGGCACGTGGTGATGCTGGAGCACGCCGACGAAGTGAATGCGGCGCTCGAACAGTTTCTTGAACAGCTATGAGTCTGGAGGCGCTGTGACGGTCGTCGTCGAGCTGAAGACGGTCGACGACACCCGCGAGTTCGGCCGCCGGCTGGCCGGGGTGCTGCGCGCCGGGGACCTGCTGCTGCTCAGCGGCCCGCTGGGCGCCGGGAAGACCGCCCTGACCCAGGGCATCGGTGCCGGCCTGGGCGTACGCGGCGACATCACCTCGCCGACCTTCGTGATCGCCCGGGTGCACCGGCCCGACCCCGTGCGGGGCGGGCGGGTGACCCTGGTGCACGCCGACGCGTACCGGCTGGGTGAGTCGGCGGACCCGCGTGCCGAGATCGACGATCTCGACCTGGACGCTTCGGTGGACGAGGCGGTGACCGTGGTCGAGTGGGGCGAGGGCATGGTCGAGCAGCTGGTCGACGCCCACCTGCGGGTCCGGATCGACCGCCGGGAGGACGACACCCGGGTGGTGACGCTGAAGCCGGTCGGCGGCGACTGGGCGGACCGGCTGACCGGCCTGGACTGACGACTGTCGTACCTTTTGCCTACAGTGCCGGGGACCGATCTCCACCGGCGGAAGGTTGCCGATGCCCGACGACGCCCCCACCCTCGACCTGCTGGCGCTGCTGCCCGACGCCTGGCGGACGGTGCTCACCCCGCACCTCGACCCGGTTCGCACCGCGGCGCTCGCCGGGTTCGTCGCCGGGGAGTACGCGACCCGGTCCGTCTTCCCGCCGGTCGAGGACCTGTTCTCCGCGTACCGGCTGTGCGGGCCGGCGGAGACCCGGGTGCTGATCCTCGGGCAGGATCCGTACCACAAGGCGGGGCAGGCGCACGGGCTGAGCTTCAGCGTGCGCGAGGGGGTGGCGGTGCCGCCGTCGCTGCGCAACGTCTTCAAGGAGTTGGGCGAGGACCTGGGCGTGCCGAAGCCGGCCAGCGGCAACCTGAACGGCTGGGCGGCGCAGGGCGTGCTGCTGCTCAACTCGGTGCTCACCGTGCGGCAGGCCACCCCCGGCTCGCACGCGAACAAGGGGTGGGAGGAGTTCACCGACGCCACCATCCGGGCCCTGGACGCGCTCGACCAGCGCGTGGTCTTCCTGCTCTGGGGCGGGTACGCCCGCAAGAAGGCGGCCCTGGTCACCAACTCCCGGCACGTGGTGCTGGAGGCGGGCCACCCGAGCCCGATGAACCCGCGCGGCTTCCTGGGCAGCCGCCCGTTCAGCGCCGCGAACAAGGCCCTCGCCGACGCCGGCCTGCCCACCATCGACTGGGAACGCTCAGCCGGCTGACCCGGAGCCGCTCCACCACGGGCAGGCTCGGCAACCGGTCGCCGCGTTCGATCCGGGCGATCGCGCCGTGGCTGAGCCCGGACAGTTCGGCCAGAGCCGCCGACGAGCGGCGCCTGGCCCGACAAGCCCCTCCGGCGCGGCCCGGCCCGCCGGGCCGCGCTGGGACAGGCCGTGACCGGCGGTGACCGCTGGGCGGCTAGGCTGGCATACCGTGCTCGTACTCGTGGTGGACTCCTCGACGCCGGCGGTGACCGCTGCCCTGGTCGAGGTCTCGGCGGAGGGTGTCACGGCCCGCGCGCAGCGGTGCACGGTCGACGCCCGGGCGCACGGGGAGCTGCTCGC
This sequence comes from Micromonospora mangrovicola, assembly GCF_047200535.1. Taxonomy (NCBI): domain Bacteria; kingdom Bacillati; phylum Actinomycetota; class Actinomycetes; order Micromonosporales; family Micromonosporaceae; genus Micromonospora; species Micromonospora mangrovicola. Next base: position 139,080 of record NZ_JBJZOG010000002.1, read on the forward strand.
CCCGCAGGTCGACGCGGTGCTGGCCGACGCCGACGTCCGCCCCGTCGACCTGACCGCGATCGTCGCCGGGCTCGGCCCGGGGCCGTTCACCGGCCTTCGGGTCGGCCTGGTCACCGCCGCCACCATGGGCCAGGTGCTCGGCATCCCCACGTACGGCGTCTGCTCGCTGGACGGGATCGGTCACCCGGCGGCCGCCGGCGAGCCGGTGCTGGCCGCGAGCGACGCGCGCCGCCGGGAGGTCTACTGGGCGGTCTACGACGGTGCCGGCCAGCGCATCGCCGGGCCGAACGTGGACGCCCCGGCGGTCGCCGCCGAGCGCGCCCGGGGCCTGGCCGTCACGGTCGCGGTCGGCGACGGCGCCCACCGGTACGCGGACGTTTTCGGCCTGCCGGTGCGGTCGGAGCCACGCTACCCGGACGCCACGGCGCTGGCGGTCCTCGCCGCCGAGCGGATCCGCGCCGGTGCCCCCGGCGAGGCGCTCACCCCGCTCTACCTGCGCCGCCCGGACGCCGTCGCGGCCACCGGGCACAAGCCGGTCCTACCGTGACCGGGGTGAGCATCAGCCGGTTCCGCTGGTGGCACATCGACCAGGTGCTGCCGGTCGAGGCGGACCTGTTCGGCGCCGAGCAGTGGTCCCCGGCGATGTTCTGGAACGAGCTGGCCAACCGGCACTTCTACCTGGTCGCCACGGACGACGATGCCGTGCTGGGTTACGCCGGGCTGGCCGTCGCCCCGCCCGACGAGGCCTGGGTGCAGAACATCGCGGTCCGCCGGGACGCTCAGCGCCGGGGCATCGGCCGGCTGCTGCTGGAGGCGCTGCTCGCGGAGGCGGCCCGGCGGGGCATCCGCAGCACGCTGCTGGAGGTCGCGGCGGACAACGCCCCGGCGCAGCGGCTCTACGCCATGTACGGCTTCGAGCCGATCGGCGTGCGGCGCGGCTACTACCAACCGAGCAACACCGACGCGCTGGTCATGCAGCGCAACGAGGACTGACGAGCATGGCTGACGAACCACTGATCCTCGGCATCGAGACGTCCTGCGACGAGACCGGGGTCGGCATCGTACGCGGGCACACCCTGCTCGCCGACGCGCTGGCCTCCAGCGTCGAGGAGCACGCCCGGTTCGGTGGCGTGGTGCCCGAGGTGGCCAGCCGCGCCCACCTGGAGGCGATCGTGCCGACCATGGACCGGGCGCTGAAGGAGGCCGGCGTGACGATCGCGGACATCGACGCGATCGCCGTCACCTCCGGCCCGGGCCTGGCCGGGGCGCTGCTGGTCGGCGTGGCCGCCGCCAAGGGCTACGCGGTCGCCGCCGAGAAGCCGGTGTACGGCGTCAACCACCTCGCCGCGCACGTCGCGGTGGACACCCTGGAGCACGGCCCGCTGCCCGAGCCCGCGATCGCTCTGCTGGTCTCCGGCGGGCATTCCTCGCTGCTGCGGGTGGACGACCTGGCCCGCGAGGTCACCCCGCTCGGCTCGACCATCGACGACGCGGCCGGTGAGGCGTTCGACAAGGTGGCCCGGCTGCTCGGGCTGCCCTTCCCCGGCGGCCCGTACATCGACCGGGCGGCGCGGGCCGGCGACCCGGCCGCGATCGCCTTCCCGCGCGGCCTGACCGCCGCCAAGGACCTGGTCGGCCACCGCTACGACTTCTCCTTCTCCGGCCTGAAGACCGCGGTGGCCCGCTGGGTGGAGGCGCGGCAGCGGGCCGGCGAGGCGGTCCCGGTCGCCGACGTGGCCGCGTCGTTCCAGGAGGCCGTCTGCGACGTTCTGGTCGGTAAGGCGCTGGACGCCTGCGGCAGCAGCGGCATCGACACGCTGGTGATCGGCGGTGGGGTGGCGGCCAACTCGCGGCTGCGGGCGATGGCCGAGCACCGGGCGGCGAAGCACGGCATCCGGGTCCGTACCCCCCGGCCGAAGCTCTGCACCGACAACGGGGCCATGGTGGCGGCGCTCGGCTCGCACCTGGTCGCCGCCGGTGTCGCGCCGAGCCGTCTCGACCTGCCCGCCGACTCGGCGATGCCGCTGACCGTGGTCAGCGTCTGACCGGGAGGGATCGACATGATCGTCCGCATGTGGGAGGCGAAGGCCGAGCCGTACGGCTTCGCCGAGCTGATCACCTGGGTGTGCGAGACCGCGCTGCCCGAGTTCGAGCACGACCCGCTGCACCTGTCCAGCGAGGTGTTCTCGTCCACCGACCACCGGCTGGTGGTGATCTCGAAGTGGCGGAGTAACCCGCAGGCCCTGCCGGCCCCACCGCCGACGCTGGTCGCCCGCCCGCCGCACTCCTGGGACTTCACCCAGGTCGACCGCTGACCCGAGGCCGGGCCGCGGTCGACCGGGTGAGGTCAGGCGAGCAGGGTGGGCGCGGGGTTGGGCCGGTTGCGGATCGACGGGTCGGTGCCGATCTGGAAGGACGGCACGAACTCCAGCCGTCCGTCCGTCTTGTGCACCACCGGCACCGAGCCCGCCATGGCGTACGACATGTCGCCGCCCACCAGGAACTCGCGGGCGCCGACCTCGAAGACGTAGAACTGGTCGTTCTCCACGATCCTGCGGTCGTCCAGGCAGTACGTGCCGAAGGGCCAGTCCGGTTCGGTGGCGCGGCGGACGATGTCGCGGGCCTGCTCGTAGGTGACAGCCATGAGGGGGGATCCTAACCGGGCGGCCGGACGAACTCGCTGAGTCCGCCGGGCATGGGGATGTCGTCCAGCCGGACGAACGAGGTGCTGTGTCCCTTGGTGAAGTAGTCGGCCACGTCGCGCCCGGCGTTCTGGCCGTCGATGAAGCGCACCTTGCCGCCGACGTTCTCCACGTTGAACACGTGGCCACCGCCGTTGTTCCAGCGGATCGCCACGACGCCCCGCGAGCCGGGGCCGAAGTTCTGGAACGCCTGCTCGATGTCGCCCTGGCCGCCGCCGGTGAACCTCCGGCCCCAGGTCTGCTCGATGTCGCCGAGCGGTCGGCCGCCCCACGGATGGAACTTCTGCGGCAGGTTGGTCGCCTCGACGTCGATGCCTCTTCGGCGCAGCTCGTACGTCTGCACACAGTGGGTGCAGTTCGCCGAGTAGTCCGGGTGCGGTGGGTTGAACCGCGGGTTGACCTTCTTGAGTTCGCGCGCGATCTGCTTCTCCACCTTGCGGGCGGCCCGCTTCTCGCCCACCTTGCGGACCAGCTTCAGCAGCCGCTTCGCCTGCTGGAGGATGTGCTTGAGGACGGTGCGGACCTGCTGCACGATCAGCCGTATCAGGCGTTGGCAGATCATCCGGGTGACCGCCACGAAGCCGGGCACGGCGCCGGTCGAGGCCCCGAAGGTGGCGACCGCGGCAGCGATCGCCATGGTCACCTGGACCAGCAGGATGATCAGCTGGACGATGAAGGCGATCTTCATGGCCAGGGTCATCGCCGCGAAGATCATCAGCACCGCGCCGATGAGCTGCGCCGCGATGGCGTCTTCCAGCAGCCGCAACTGCGGCCCGTCGGCCCGCGTCCACCACCGCTCGAACGCGTCGGCGGTGTCCCCGTGGTTCTGCTGCCAGACCGCCGCCGCGGCCCCGTCGGCCCGCATCGCCGCGCCCTGCAGCGCCATCCCGAAGGAGAGCCAGTGCTGGCCGGCGGCGAAGAGCAGTTCCTCGTCCGCCTCCGGCCACTCCAGACCGATCCAGCTGAGCGGTTCGGTCAGTTCGGCGGGGAGTTCCAGACCCACGCTCAGGCCCCCAGCCGACCGTGCAGCTTGGTGAAGAGCTGGTCCGACTCCAGATCCGTCTCGACCACCTGCTGGGCCCAGTCCGCCAGCCCCTCCGCGGCGCTGATCAGCAACTGCACGTGCGAGCCGTACGTCTCCAGGGCGTGCGACAGCACCTCGGTGTACGCGGCGCCGAACACCGAGCCCGGTTCGTCCGCGCCCCACGGGTTCTCGGTGGTGACCGTGGCCTCCAGCGTGCTCAGCCCGCTCTCCAGCTCGACCGCGACGCCGGCGATGGTCTGGGCCGAGCCGGCCAGCACCTCGGGCTCGGTGTGCATCGGTTGGGTCATCGCGTCGCTCCACCCATCCGGTCCAGCCGGTCGGCGATCTGCTGCGCGGCGGCGGCCATGTCGTCCAACCGGCGCTGCGCGCTGAAGCCGAGGTCGTTCAGGAGCGGCCCCAGCCCTTCGGGCAGGGTCGGCGGCTGGCCGGACAGCTGCTCCTGGAGCTGGCCCTGCACCTGCGCCCGGGCGTCGCGGAACGCCTGCCGGATCGCCGCCGACAGGTCGACCGCCGGCAGCCGCATGGCGCGCGGATCCAGGTCGAGGGCGAGCAGCTCGCCCGTCCCGTCGATCTCGATGTGTACCAGGCCGTCCGCCGCGTCGGCGACGCCGCGGGCGGCGCTGAAGCGGCCGAGCAGGCCGTCCGGTCGGGGGTACTGGTCGGTCACGCGGCCACTCCGTTCCGGTCGACTGTGGAGGGACGCGGACCTGCCGCGCCCCGCGAAGCCTAGCGAGCGGCCGCCAACCGATTGCCCGGGGCACCCGGGCGCGGGCGGCGGAACACGACGGCCCGCACCGGGAAGTGGTGCGGGCCGTCCGTCGGACGAGGTCAGCTGCGGCGCAGAATGCGCCAGGTCGCGTAGCCACCGGTGACCAGGGCGAGGAGGAAGACCACCCACACCACAGTGGTGCCGACCTGGACCCCGCCGCCGGTGCCGACGTTCGCCGCCGCTGCGGCGACCAGCGAGTCGCTCTGCGCCGGGGGCAGCGCGGCGGGCGGCAGCTGCTGCCAGCGGACCAGCCCGGTGCTCTCCAGCATCGTCATGTGGTCGCCGACGAACTTGTTCGCCTCCTCGGCGAGCTTGCGCACGATGGGGTCCCGGGTGCTGGCCCGGACCGCGCCGATCACCGGAAAGATCTTGCCGTGGGCCACCCGGAGCCGGGTCACGAAGATCTGGTCGAACTGGTTGCCGGTGGCGTTCTGCATCTCGGTCAGCCAGCCCTGCTGCTGCGTGGTCGGCGAGGTCGGCAGGGTGGCGCCCAGCTTGTTGGCCGCCTCCACCACCAGCCGGTCCAGCACCTCGTGCTGCCGGGCGATCTCCGCGCCGATCTCGCGTACCCGGGCGGACTGACCCTTCTCGGCGGCCATCTGCCCGGCGGGCATCTCCCAGAGGCCGGCCAGCCGGACACCGTTGAGCAGGGTCATGTCGGCCGCGTTGAACTGCTGACCGGGTGCGGGGGCGGCCACGGCCGCGCCAGGGAGGACGGCGATCCCCGCGACGAGCGCGGCGAGCAGCAGCGTCACCCGGTGCGCCAGCCGGCGTACGGATTCCAGCGGTGCCATTGTTGCGGTGCCTCCTCGGTCCGGACCGGTACGCGGATGTCCCGGACGGTCGCCCGGGGGCCATCCGTCCGCACCCTGGTACGGATCACGGCACCGATCAGTTCAGCCCATGCCGTGGAACGGTCAGCCGACGTCGAGCGGGTCGGCGAGGAGGCGTTCGAAGGCCAGCTCGGCCGCCCCGATCAGCGCCGCGTCGTCGCCCAGCTTGGGCGTACGCAGCCGCACGTGCTCCAGGCAGGCGGGCAGTCCGTTGGAGTTGAGCCGGCTGCGTACCTGGGCGGCGGCGGCCAGGTAGAGGTCGCGCATCGTGCCGCCGAAGATGATCATCTCCGGGTTGAAGATGTTGACCAGGTTGGCCACGCCGAAGCCGAGCCAGTCGCCGGCCTGCCGGACCGCGGTCTGGGCGCGGGCGTCGCCCCGGTCGGCGGCGTCGAAGACCGCCAGCAGCGCCTCCCGGCCGCGGGCTTCCGAGCGGCCGGCGGCGCGGAGCACCCCGTGTTCGCCGATCTGGGTCTCCCAGCAGCCCCGGCGCCCGCAGTCGCAGAGCAGGCCGTCCCGGACCACCACCATGTGCCCGACCTCGCCGCTGTACCCGCCGTGCCCGGTCAGCCGCCGCCCGCCGGCGATGATGCCCGCCCCGACGCCGACGTCCCCGTACAGGTAGATGACGTTGTCGCAGTCGGCGGCGACGCCGCGGGCGTGCTCGGCGAAGGCGGCCACGTCGGCCACGTTCCCCACGGTGATCGGCACGTCGATGCCCAGCTCGGCGGCGAGCGCGGCGCCGATCGGCTCGTCCACCCAGCCGGTGGTGGGGCTCAGCCGGACCAGCCCGTCCTCGCGGCGGACCATGCCGCAGACCGCGACCCCCGCGCCGACACAGATGGAGTCTGCCGGCACCGACTGGTGCATCTCCTTGACCGCGCCGGCCAGCAGCGGTGCGGCCTCCCCGGCGACCAGGTTCCGCGGCCGGTCCAGCTCCCGGCTGTCGAGCACCTCACCGCCGAGACCGACGCGGGCGGCCCGCAGCCGGTCCACTTCCACGCTGTACGCGTACGCGTAGACCCGGGCCGACTCGGGCCGGACGACCAGTGACGGTCGCCCGGCCCGGCCGGTCTCCTTCGGCGTCCCCTCGCTGACCAGACCGGCGCCGGCCAGGTCGGCGGTCAGCGCGCCGATGGTGCTGCGGTTGAGCCCGAGCGCGGTGGTCAGCTCCGCGCGGCTGGTCGCCCCGTGCACGTGCACGTAGCGGAGCAGTGCGCCCAGGTTCTGCCGACGGATCTCGTCCTGGCTCGGTCCCGCGCGCATTGCCACAGCCATGTCCGTACGGGGTTCAGCGGGTGCCGGTGGCGCTGGACCGCCGACGCGAGAAGGCGTCGACGCTGGCCGCCAGCAGCAGCACCACGCCGGTGACCACGTACTTGATGCCCGAGCTGTACCCCATCAGTCCCATACCGTTGTCGATGACCGCGACGACCGCACCACCGAGCACGGCGTCGAGGACCCGGCCCTTGCCGCCGAAGAGGCTGGTGCCGCCGATCACCGCCGCGCCGACGGCGTAGAGCAGTACGTTACTGCCACCGGTGTTGGGGTCCACCGAGTTGGCCCGGCTGGCCGCCACGATGCCGCCGACGGCCGCCATCGCCGAGCAGATGACGAAGACCGAGATGCGGATCCGGTCCACGTTGATACCGGCCCGCCGGGCCGCCTCGGTGTTGCCGCCGACCGCGTAGATGTGCCGGCCGTAGCTGGTGCGCTGGAGCACGAAGGTCCAGGCGATCAGCAGCACCGCGATGATCGGCACCACGATCGGCACACCCTTGAGTGAGACCACGAGCACGTTGCGGCTGCGCTCCAGGTTGAGCACGTAGACCGCGACGCCGAGGATGACGGTGAGCGCGGCGATCCGGGTGAACACCACCGCGATCGGGTCGGTGGCCAGGCCGCGGGCGGAGCGGTTGCGGTAGCGCAGCAGCTGCAGCGCCGCGTAGCCGACGACGGCCACGGCGACCAGGGCCCAGCCGAGCGCCGGCGGGAGGTTGCGGTTGGCGATGGCCACCAGGACCTTGTCCCGGACCGAGATGTTGGCGCCCTCCTTCATCAGCATCAGCACGATGCCCTGGAAGGCGAGGAAGCCGGCGAGGGTGACCACGAAGGACGGGATGCCGATCTTCGCGACCAGGTAGCCGAGCACCAGGCCGATCACCACGCCGGTGACGATCGCGGCGAGCACCGCGACCCACCAGGGGTAGCCGAGCACGGTGACGACGTTGGCCAGCACGGCCGCGCAGACGCCGCTGGCGAAGCCGGCGGAGAGGTCGATCTCGCCGAGCAGCAGGACGAAGACCAGCCCCATCGCGATCAGGGTGACCGCCGCGCCCTGGGTGAACAGGTTGGCGAAGTTGACCGCGGAGAGGAACGACGGTCGCAGGATCGAGAAGACCGTGCAGAGCACGATCAGGCCCGCCACGGCGGGCAGGGCACCCATGTCACCGCCGCGTACCCGGCCCCAGTAGTTGCGGACGTGGCTGCCGATGGTCGGCGCCGGCGCGACGGCGGCGGCGCCCTCCTTCTTCACGACGGTGGTGGTCATCGGACGGCTCCCGGGGTGGTTTCGGTGGCCGCGGCGCCGTTGCCGTTGGTGCCCGGTTCGGCGGCGAGGCCGAGGTTGCCGGAGCGGCCGGCGGTGATCAGCTCGACCACCTGCGAGTGGGTGATGTCGGTGGTCTTCACCTGGGCGACCATCTGACCGAGGTAGAGCGCGGCGATCCGGTCGGAGACGGCGAAGACGTCGTTCATGTTGTGCGAGATGAGCACGACGGCCAGGCCGTTGTCGGCGAGCCGGCGGACCAGCTCCAGCACCTGAGCGGTCTGCGCGACGCCGAGGGCGGCGGTCGGCTCGTCCAGGATGACCAGCTTGCTGTTCCAGAGCACGGCCTTGGCGATGGCCACGGTCTGGCGCTGGCCGCCGGAGAGGCTGCTGACGTGCTGGCGCAGCGACTTGACCGTGCGGACGCTCAGCCCGGCGAGCGTCTCGGCGGCCATCTGCTCCATGGTCGGCTCGTCCAGCACGATGCCGCTGCGCTTCTCCCGGCCGAGGAACATGTTCTGCACGATGTCGAGGTTGTCGCAGAGCGCGAGGTCCTGGTAGACGACCTCGATGCCCAGCGCGGCGGCGTCGCGCGGGCTGTGGATGCTCACCGGCCGGCCGTCGAAGACGAACTCGCCGGCATCGGTGGGGTAGATGCCGCTGATGCACTTGACCAGGGTCGACTTGCCGGCGCCGTTGTCACCGACCAGCGCGGTGACCTCGCCGGCGTGGGCGGCGAAGGCGACGTCACGCAGCACCTGGACGGGACCGAAGCTCTTGTCGATCCCGCGTAGTTCCAGCAGGGGAGTTGCGGACACGGGGCTCTCCTTTGGGCGGAGGGGAGATCTCGGATCCCGTCCGGCGCGGGCGCCGCCCGGCACGGGATCTCCCGTGCCGGGCGGCGTCGCCTGAGGGGCGGGTAGGACGGTCAGCTGATGCCGGCGTCGGCGCAGAGCTTGGCGTAGGCGCCGGTGCACAGCTCGTCCTTGGTGACGAAGCCGTCGTTGACGACGTCCTTGACGTTGTCCTTGTAGATGGCCTGCGGGGTGAGCAGGACGGACGGGACGTCACGGCCGCCCTCCGGGTCCTTGACCGTCTGGCCGGTCTCCTTCTTCTCACCCTTGGCGAGCGAGATGGCGAGGTCGGCGGCCGCGTCGGCCTCCTTCTTGATCGCCTTGTAGACGGTCATGCACTGGTCACCGGCGAGGATGTTCTGCAGGCCCTGGACGGTGGCGTCCTGGCCGGTCACCGGCACCTTGCCGTTGAGCTTGTTCTTCTTCAGCACCGAGATGGCCGCGTTGCCGAGGCCGTCGTTGGCGGCCAGCACCCCGTCGATCTTGCCCTTGGTCTGGGTGAGCATCTGCTCGAAGATCGTGGCGGCCTGGGCGTTGTCCCAGTCCGGCACGGACTGGTCCGGGCCCTTGACGTAGTCGCCGGAGTCGAACTTCGGCTTGAGCACCGAGTCGTAGCCGTTCTTGAACAGGGTGGCGTTGTTGTCGGTCGGCGATCCGTTGAGGTAGGCCACGACCGGCTTCTGCGCGCCCTTGTCGGTGAGGCACTTGCTCAGGCCCTCACCCTGGAGCTTGCCGACCGCCTCGTTGTCGAAGCTGACGTAGTACTGGGCCGAGCCGCCGAGGGTCAGCCGGTCGTAGTCGATGGTCGCCACACCCTGCGACTTGGCCTTGTCGAGCACGGCCTTGCCGGTGCCGGAGTCCAGGTTCACGATCATCAGGGCGGTGACGCCCTGCGTGATCATCTGGTCGGCGATGGTCTGGAACTGGGTCTTGTCGCCCTGGGCGTTCTGGATGTCGTAGTCGACGTTCGCGGCCTTGAACGCCTCCTCCAGGAACTTGCGGTCCGCGCCCTCCCAGCGGGCGGAGGACTTGCTGTCCGGAAGGATCACGCCAATCTTCGGCTTCTTGTCGTTCGAGCCGCCGGCCTGGTCGGAAGAACCGCCGTTGTCACCACAGGCGGCCATGCTGCCGGTCGCGAGGAGACCGACGGTCGCGAAGGTGAGGAGTCCCTTGCGCATGTGCACGGGTCCTTTCGGAGGGTGGGGAGTGGTGCTCGGTGTTTTGTTGTGTCCGGCAACGTATTCCTCGCCGCAGTCGCCGCGCAAGAGTGTCGAGGTCAGAGTTTTGTTGGCGGCGGTAACAATTCAGCAACGCGACTGTCACCCGCCTGTCACCATGCTGAGAGCGCTCCCTGGCCGATGTCCGGAAGCGCTCCCACCAGTCCTCGGCGGGCGGTTCAGGCGGTGGAGATCGGGGCCGTGACGGCGTCGGTCAACGCGACCAGATCCGTCGGGGCGAGTTGCAGTTGCAGGCCCCGTCGCCCGGCCGAGACGTAGACGGTCGGCTGCGCCAGCGCGGACGCGTCGACCACCGTGGGCAGCCGCTTGCGCTGCCCGAGCGGGCTGATCCCGCCCCGGACGTACCCGGTGGCCCGCTCGGCGAGGGCGCGGTCCGCCAGCGCCGCGCGCTTGCCGCCGACCGCGGCAGCGAGAGCCTTGAGGTCCAGGTCCCCGGTGACCGGGACGACCGCCACGGTGAGACCGCCGTCGACCTCGGTGACCAGCGACTTGAACACCCGTTGCGGCGGCACCCCGAGGGCCGCCGCGACCAGCGCGCCGTAGTTGGGGGCGTCCGGGGAGACGTCGTACGGGTGGGTGCTGTGGGCGATCTTCCGCTTGGTCAGCAGCGCTGTCGCCGGAGTGCCCTGTCCCGCCATGCCGAACAAGCTAACTCCGGCAGGGCCGGCGGGCGAGTCGTAACCCACCGGCCGGGAACGGTCCGCCCGCCCGGCGCGGGCCCGGAATCCGTCCGTCGGCTCAGCCCGGCACCGGCCGGCAGACCAGCACGGTCGGCGCGTCGGCCACCCGGGTCAGCACGAGGCTCGCCGAGCCCTCGCCGGCCAGCCGCAGGTCCCGGCGCAGCTTCTCCGGCTCCAGCGCCGAGCCCCGCTTGAGGATCTCCACCCGCCCTACCCGCCGTTCCCGCAGCAACGCGCGCAGCCGCTTCAGCGAGAACGGCAGCACGTCGGTGACCTCCAGGCACCGGGCGAACGGGGTGGGCCCCGCCGGGTCGGCGTACAGGTAGGCGATCGCCGGGTCGGCCAGTGCGGCGGCCAGCTCGCCGGCCAGCTCGGCGACCAGGTGCGCACGGACCACCGCCGGGTCCGGGTCGTACAGGAAACGGCGGACCGGCCCGACCGGCGCGCCGGCGTCTCCGGCCCCGCTGAGCACGTGTGCGCGGTCGCCGCGCAGCACCGTGGCGCGGCGGGGGACCTCGGCCAGCGCGCCGCACCACAGCGCCGCCTCGACCAGGTCGCCGTCCACGCTGACCCACTCCGCCTCGGCACCCGCGGGGATCAGCGCGTGGTCCAGGCCGGGGGCCACCTTGACCACGGTGTGCGGCACCCGCTCGGCGAGCCCGGTCACGAAGTCCCACGGGGGCGAGTAGGCGTTCGGGTCGAAGATCCGCCGCCCGGTGCCGGCCCTCCGCCGGGCCGGATCGCAGAAGACCGCCTCCACCCGGGTCACGTCGAACCCCGTGGCGTCCCCGCACTCCACGGTGAACAGCCCGGACAGCCCGGCCGCCTCGGCGTTCGCGGCGGCCATCGCGGCGGTCACCGGGTCGGCCTCCACCCCGTACACCCGGATGCCGGCGCGGGCGGCGGCGAGCGCGTCCGCGCCGAGGCCGCAGCCCAGGTCGGCGAGGGTGCGCACCCCGGCGGCGCGCAGCCGTGCGGCGCGCCGGTCGGCGACCACCCGGCGGGTGGCCTGCTCCAGCCCCGGCCGGGTGAGGAACATCCCGGCGGCCGCCGGCCCGAACTTGCCGACCGCCCGGCGGCGCAGCTCGGCCTGGGTCAGCGCGGCGGCGGCCAGCCCGGCCGGGACGCCGGTCGAGCGGAGCGCGGCCGCCGCGGCCAGCGGATCCCCGCCGGCGAGCCCGGCGGCCGTCGCGAGCGCGGCCGACCCCTCGGGGGTACGCAGGGCGGCGAGCTGGTCCAGATCCACCCGCCCATTGTCCTGGCCGGCCGGAGCGGGCCGCCCGGCGGTGTCAGCGGGTGCGGGTGCCGGCGACGAGGTGCTGTCGGCGTGCCACGGTGAGGAGTGGCGGAGCTGTGGCGGGCCGGCGCGACACGAGGGTGGTGCGTTGGCACTCTCCTTGACGGAGTGCTAGCCGAGGAATAACCTGCGATTAGCACTCTCGCCCTGAGGGTGCCAACGCCCGGGCCCTGGTGTCCGGGGGTTGAACGCCAGGCGGACCGGCACCCGCGACGACGGCCCCGCCCGGTGGCATGTGGCAGATTGACGCCGGTCGGCATGCCGACCGGCAACGACACCAAGTACCCCAGGAGGGTATGCCCGTGACTACCGCGACCAAGGTTGCGATCAAGCCGCTCGAGGACCGCATTGTGGTCCAGGCGAACGAGGCCGAGACCACCACCGCCTCGGGCATCGTGATCCCCGACACCGCCAAGGAGAAGCCGCAGGAGGGCACCGTCCTCGCTGTCGGCCCGGGCCGGATCGACGACAAGGGCAACCGCGTGCCGATCGACGTGAAGGTCGGCGACACCGTCCTGTACTCGAAGTACGGCGGCACCGAGGTCAAGTACGCCGGCGAGGAGTACCTGGTGCTCTCCGCCCGCGACGTCCTCGCGGTCATCGAGAAGTAAGCAACCGATCAGTGTCGTTGCCCCGGTCCGGCTCGCCGGGCCGGGGCAACGTCGCTTCGAAGGGATATTGATGGCGAAGATCCTGAGCTTCTCGGACGACGCCCGGCACCTGCTGGAGCACGGTGTCAACGCCCTCGCGGACGCGGTCAAGGTCACTCTCGGCCCGCGCGGGCGCAACGTCGTCCTGGACAAGAAGTTTGGTGCGCCCACGATCACCAACGACGGCGTGACGATCGCCAAGGAGATCGAGCTCACCAACCCGTACGAGAACCTCGGCGCGCAGCTGGTCAAGGAGGTGGCGACCAAGACCAACGACGTCGCCGGCGACGGGACCACCACCGCGACCGTGCTCGCCCAGGCCATGGTCCGCGAGGGCCTGCGCAACGTGGCCGCCGGGGCCAACCCGACCGGCCTCAAGCGGGGCATCGACGCGGCGGCCGGCAAGATCTCCGAGGCGCTGCTCGGCAAGGCCGTGGAGGTGTCCGGCAAGGAGTCGATCGCGCACGTCGCGACGATCTCCGCGCAGGACGCCACCATCGGCGAGCTGATCGCCGAGGCGATGGAGAAGGTCGGCCGCGACGGTGTCATCACCGTCGAGGAGGGCTCCGCCCTGACCACCGAGCTGGACGTGACCGAGGGTCTCCAGTTCGACAAGGGCTTCATCTCGCCGAACTTCGTCACCGACGTGGAGGGGCAGGAGTCGGTCCTGGAGGACCCGTACATCCTGATCACCACGCAGAAGATCTCGGCGATCGAGGAGCTGCTGCCGCTGCTGGAGAAGGTCCTCCAGAACAACAAGCAGCTGCTGATCATCGCCGAGGACGTCGAGGGCCAGGCCCTGTCCACGCTGGTGGTCAACGCGCTCCGCAAGACCCTCAAGGTCTGCGCGGTGAAGGCCCCCGGCTTCGGTGACCGCCGCAAGGCGATGCTCCAGGACATGGCGATCCAGACCGGCGCCGAGCTGGTCGCGCCCGAGCTGGGCTACAAGCTGGACCAGGTCGGCCCGGAGGTGCTCGGCACCGCCCGCCGCGTCGTGGTCGACAAGGAGACCACCACCATCGTCGACGGTGGCGGTCAGGCCGCCGAGGTCGCCGACCGGGTCGCCCAGATCCGCAAGGAGATCGAGGCATCGGACTCCGAGTGGGACCGGGAGAAGCTGGCCGAGCGGCTGGCGAAGCTCTCCGGCGGGGTCGCGGTCATCAAGGCCGGCGCGGCGACCGAGGTCGAGATGAAGGAGCGCAAGCACCGCATCGAGGACGCCATCGCCGCGACCAAGGCCGCGGTCGAGGAGGGTACGGTCCCGGGTGGCGGCGCCGCCCTGGCCCAGATCCTGTCGGTGCTCGACGACGACCTGGGCCTCACCGGTGACGAGAAGGTCGGCGTGTCGATCGTCCGCAAGGCGCTGGTCGAGCCGCTGCGCTGGATCGCCCAGAACGCCGGCCATGACGGCTACGTGGTGGTGCAGAAGGTCGTCGGCAAGGAATGGGGCAACGGCCTCAACGCGGCCACCGGTGAGTACGTCGACCTGGTCAAGGCCGGCATCATCGACCCGGTGAAGGTGACCCGCAACGCGGTCACCAACGCCGCCTCGATCGCCGGCCTGCTGCTCACCACCGAGAGCCTGGTGGTGGAGAAGCCGCAGGAGCCGGAGCCGGCCGCCGCGGGGGGCCACGGCCACTCGCACGGCCACGGCCACCAGCACGGCCCGGGTTTCTGATCCCAGGTCGCAAGGCCCGAGAGTCGGGGCACATCGCCACTGCGGCGGTGTGCCCCGACCCGTATCTGCTTACGGAACGCTGACAAGGTTGGCGACCGACCCGTTTGATCGACAAGACTGGTCGGCGTGAGCAGCATGTCCCGCGGCTACGCCGCGCTGGCCGGGGTCACCGCCGCCGCCGTGGCCATCGGCGCCGCCGAACCGGTGGCCGTCCTCACCGGTCCCCGCTCCGCGCCGCTGATCGCGGTCGGCGGGCTGGTGGTCGACCTGGTGCCCGAGGCCGTGAAGCACCTCGCCATCTCGATCTTCGGCACGTACGACAAGATCGCCCTGCTGATCGGCACGGCGGCGCTGCTGGCCGCGATCGCCGCGCTGCTCGGCGGGCTCGCCGCCCGGCGGCTCTGGATCGGGCTGGCCGGCATCGCCGCCTTCGCCGCCCTCGGCGTGGCCGCCGCGCTGACCCGGGCCGGTGCCGGCCCCGCCGCCGCGCTGCCCTCGCTGGTCGGCGGCGGGCTCGGCGCGCTGACGCTCTGGGTCTTCGTGGCCGGCCCGCTCTCCCCCGACCTCTGGCCCTGGTCCTCGCCCGCGCCGGCGGGCGCCCGCGCCGCCGAGCCCGGCGAGGAGACCGACCCGGAGGGGCGGCGGCGGTTCCTGCGTGGCGTGGGTGTGCTGGCCGGCGCGGCGGCCGTGGCCGGGCTCGGTGGGCACTGGCTGGCCGGGCGGCGGGGTGTCTCGGCGGCCCGGCAGGCGGTCGCGCTGCCCACCCCGTCGGCGTCCGCGCCGGCGGTGCCGGCCGGCGCGGACCTGTCACTGGCCCAGCTCGCTCCCTACGTCACGCCGAACAGCGGCTTCTACCGGATCGACACGGCGTTGGTGGTACCGCAGGTGGACCCGGCGACCTGGCGGCTGCGGATTCACGGCCGGGTGCGCAACCCGATCGAGTTGACCTTCGATGAGCTGCTCGCCCGGCCGATGGTCGAGCGGTACGTGACCCTGGCCTGCGTCTCCAACGAGGTGGGCGGGGACCTGATCGGGAACGCGCGCTGGCTGGGCGTACCGATCAAGGAACTGCTGGACGAGGCGGATCCGGAGGAGGGCGCGGACCAGGTGGTCGGGCGCTCGGTGGACGGCTGGACGTGCGGCACGCCGACGGCGGTGCTGCGGGACGGGCGGGACGCGCTGCTCGCCGTCGGGATGAACGGTGCGCCGCTGCCCGTGGAGCACGGCTTCCCGGTGCGGATGGTGGTCCCCGGGCTCTACGGGTACGTCTCGGCGTGCAAGTGGGTGACCGAGCTGGAACTGACCAGCTTCGCCGACTTCGACGCGTACTGGGTGCCGCGGGGGTGGTCCGCGCAGGGCCCGATCAAGACGGAGTCGCGGATCGACACCCCCCGCCCGCGCAACCGGCTGACCGCCGGCCCGGTGACGGTCGCCGGGGTGGCCTGGGCCCAGCATCGCGGCATCCGCAAGGTCGAGGTTCGCGTCGACGGCGGCCCGTGGCGGGAGGCGACCCTCGCCCCGACCGTCTCGGTGGACACCTGGGTGCAGTGGTCGTGGCGGTGGGACGCCACCGCGGGGGAGCACACCCTCCAGGTGCGGGCCACCGACGCGGACGGGGTCGCCCAGACCGGGCAGCGTAGTCCGGTCGCGCCGGACGGCGCCACCGGCTGGCACACGGTCAAGGTCACCGTGCGTTGACCCGGGACGCGGCGCGGCGGCCACCGACCCGCTCGGCGTCCTCGGTGCCCGGCTCGGGCGGACTGGCTGCCGCACCCGTTCGTCGCCACGAACTTGATGACGTGGATGACTCGCGGCGTCGGGATCCGGTGGCAGGCCGGGCTGGGGATCGGGTTGTCGGCCGGGCTGAATCATTCAGCTCGTCAAGTTTGTAGTGGCTTGTGAACAGGGTCCGCGGCCGATCCAGGCGCGGACCGGGGCCGGCGGGCCCCGCCGCCGGGGCGGCCGTGTCGCCGCCCCGGGTGCCGGTCGAGATCAGGTGGCCTGCCCGCGGGTGCGGGTCGGTCGGCGTCTCACCACGCGGCCGGGAAGTACGCCACCGACCAGCCCCGGTAGGAGCCGTGGTCGAGGTAGCCGGCCACGCCGACGCCGCCGCTGACCGAGGTGCCGATGACCTTGCCCTCGCCGAGGCTGATCGCGACGTGCCCGGTGCCGGCCGAGTTGTGGTACCAGACCAGGGCGCCGCGCGGCGGAATGCCCGAGGTGTTCAGGTAGCCGTGGCTGCTCTCCCAGTCGCCGCCGATCTCGGCGGTGTTCCAGCCGGAGCCGCCCCAGCCGTACGCCTGCGCGACGAAGGCCAGGCACAGGTTCTCATAGGCGGTCGAGCGGTAGCGCTGGAACGCCCAGTCGATCGCGCCGTTCGTGGAGCGCGGATTGGTCTTGGACGACGGCTCGTTGCCGACGTAGACGCAACTGTTGACGATCTGGCCGTCCGAGCCGGTGTAGACGTAGGCGTCCGAGACCATTCCTCCGTTGGAGAGGAAGTCCCACAGGGTCGTGGTCCCGTACGTGCCGGTGATGGACTGGCCGGTGGTCTGACAGAGCAGCGTGACGCTCGCCCCGTCGGCCACGGTGCGCCAGGCGTCCCAGCTCGTGCTGGGACCGGACCGCACGTTGAGCGCGGCGCCGGAGGTGTTGATGGTGCCGGTGGCCGAGCTGGCGTACGCCTGGGCGACGCCGGGGACGGCGAGCACCAGACCGGTGGCGAGTGCGGTGGCGGCGGCGATTCCGCGTGCGGATCGGCGCCAGGCATCGACAGGCTTCCACATGCTGCTGACCGTAGCGAGCGGGATTCCCGCAGTCCACGGACCTCGGGGCTCCTGGCGGGATCTGCGCCGGATTGTCAATAGTTGCCGACGGCGCGGAAAGGCTTGTAAAGAACTTTCGTGGCTCGGCCCGGGACGCGCCGACGCCGCGCCCCGGGGCGGGGACGCGGCGTCGGCGGTGGTCGGTGGCCGGCTCAGGCGATCTTGCGCTGCTCCGGGACGGCGGACTTGTGCGGCCGGCCGAGGCGGGCCTCCAGGCGGGCGATGTCCACCCGGGTCTGCCGGCGGTCGGCGAGGTCCTCCCAGCCGAGGGCGAGCAGCCGGAGCCGCTCGGACTCGCTGAACCCGCCCCACACGCCGTACGGCTCGCGGACCGTCAGGGCGTGCGCGGCGCACTCGGCCCGGACCGGGCAGGCCCGGCAGACCGCCTTGGCGCCGGATTCGCGGCGCAGCCGCGAGGAGCCCCGCTCGCCGTCCGGGTGGAAGAACTGAGCGCTGTCGCGGCCCCGGCAGGCGCCGAGACGCTGCCAGTCCCAGAGGTCGACGATGGGTCCGGGCAGTCTACGTACGTTCGACATCAGCACCCCTCCTCCCGCGCGGCACCGCGGAGAATCCTTCGTGGCCAGCTACCGGGCGGCGGTCCGCGCGGGACACCGTTTCCGGCCTGGACCCTCGGTACCCGGGCTTTCCCGCGCTCACACATCTTTGATCGAAAACCTAGGACAGTCGGCGGCATATGCCCCATCTGTCGGAAAAGTTCGGATGATTGCCCGGAACCTCCTCCGATGCCGACCCGGCCGTGGTCGACTCTGTGTCGGAGAGGAGACCACAGTGCGTAGCGTTCTCGTGTGCGTTCGGACACCACTCGCGGCCCAGCACCTGACCTCCGCGGCGGCGCGGCTCGGGCTGTCCGGCGTCGTCCGGACCGCCGTCTCCGATCCCGAGGTGATGCTGCGGCTCGCCGAGCGTCCGGTTGACGTCGTGCTCGCCGACACCGCCCTCACCCGGCCGGACAGCGCGGGCTTCGTCCGCCGGGTGCTCGCCCGGGCGCCCCAGGCCGCGGTCGTGCTGCTCGGCGCGGAGGAGTCCGACGCGGCGGCGGCCACCATCAACGCCGGGGCGCGCGGCCTGATCCAGGGCACCGATCACGACTTAACCAGCGCGGTGGCCAAGGCGCTGCTGCTGCTCTCCGCCCCCGGACGGTCGGCCCGGCACCGGGTGACCGACCCGGCCCGGGACGCCGCCGCGGTCGGCGGAGCGGCCCGGTCGGGCGCGCCGGGGCGTAACCCGGGCGGAGCGCCCGCGGCCTGGTCGGCGGCCCCGGCCGAGGGACCGAACGGCGCGCCGACCGTGGTGCCGGTGCAGCGCGGCGACGACCCGGCCGAAGCGGCCGGCGGCGAGCCGGAGGCGCAACCGTCGGAGGTCACCACGCGCGCCGGTGCGCGGGCCTCGCGCAGCGCGATCGGGCTCACCGAGCGGGAGCTTCAGGTGCTGCTCGGCATGGCCGAGGGCAAGAGCAACGCGGAGATCGGGCGGGAGCTGTTCGTCTCGGAGGACACCGTCAAGACGCACGCCCGCCGGCTCTTCCGCAAGCTGGGCGCCCGGGACCGGGCGCACGCCGTGGCAGCGGGCTTCCGCGCCGGACTGGTCGCCTGACCGGACCAGGCCGGCCGGTCAGTCCTCGGCGTCCTCGGTGCCCTCGGTCAGGGTGTCGTGCACGCCGTCGGCGTACCCGCGGGCGTAGTCCCAACTGACGTAGTGGTCCGGGTCCGGGTCGTAGGCCGGCTCGTGCACCCGGGGACGGCCGGAGTTGAGCAGGTGACGCAGGTTGCCGCGGAGCAGGTCCCAGTCGAAGTAGTGCGGCTCGCGGCACTCCTCGCACTCGATGACCAGGCCACGCACCCCGATCGGCTG
Organism: Micromonospora mangrovicola; assembly: GCF_047200535.1. NCBI lineage: Bacteria > Bacillati > Actinomycetota > Actinomycetes > Micromonosporales > Micromonosporaceae > Micromonospora > Micromonospora mangrovicola. Next base: position 158,071 of record NZ_JBJZOG010000002.1, read on the forward strand.
GAGCAGCGCCTGGTAGATCTCCAGGTCGGCGAGGTCCTCCAGGACGTCCTGCCGCTCGACCTCGGTCAGCGGGTCGAGCGGATCGCCCTCGCGTGGGTCGTGCAGGCCGGCAGCCGGATCGGCCGGGTCGCCGTTGAACGGGTCGATGGGCTCGTCGTGCACCCCCTCACCGTAGTCCCCGACGAGCCGGAAAGCCCGCCTCAGGGCAGTCCTGTGGCCCCGCCTACCCGTACCTGCCGCTGCCGGGTGTGGCGCAGCTCAATGGGTACGATGAAGCGGCGCGCCGTCACTTCGGCGTGCCCCGGTGCCCGCGCGCGCCGCCTCGCTGAAGCCCGTCCGAACAGCTCAGGGGAGCAATCGTGGAGAATTCGCCCAGCACCGAGATTCCGGCCGGCGCCGACGGCGGCGAGCTGGGCGGTCACCTGCCCGAGCTGCCGGCCGGCTCGGCCCGGGTGGTGCCGCTCGGGCTGACCTTCGATGACGTGCTGCTCCAGCCCGGCGAGTCGGACGTCGTCCCGAGCCGGGTCAACACCCGCACCAGGCTCACCCGCACCATCGAACTCAACGTCCCGCTGCTGTCCAGCGCGATGGACACCGTCACCGAGGCGCGGATGGCGATCGCCATGGCCCGCCAGGGCGGCATCGGCGTGCTGCACCGCAACCTCTCGGTCGAGGACCAGGCGCTCCAGGTCGACCTGGTGAAGCGCTCCGAGTCCGGCATGATCACCAACCCGGTAACCGCCAGCCCGGACGACACCCTGCGCGAGGTCGACTCGCTCTGCGGGCGCTACCGCATCTCCGGCGTCCCGGTGGTCGACGGCCAGGGGCAGCTCGTCGGCATCGTCACCAACCGTGACATGCGGTTCGTCTCCGACCCGGCCACCCCGGTCCGGGAGATCATGACCCGCACCCCGCTGGTCACCGCCTCGGTCGGGGTGAGCAAGGACGAGGCGCTGGCGCTGCTGCGTCAGCACAAGGTGGAGAAGCTGCCGATCGTCGACCAGACCGGCAAGCTGCGCGGGTTGATCACCGTCAAGGACTTCACCAAGAGCGAGCAGTACCCGAACGCCACCAAGGACTCCGCCGGCCGGCTCCGGGTCGCGGCTGCGGTCGGCGTGGGCGAGGACTCGTACAAGCGGGCCCGCACCCTGGTCGACGCGGGCGTCGACGTGCTGATCGTGGACACCGCCCACGGCCATCAGCGGGCCGTGCTGGAGATGGTCGCCCGGCTCAAGAAGGACGTCGCCATCGACATCGTCGGCGGCAACGTGGCCACGTACGCCGGCGCGAAGGCGCTGGTCGACGCGGGCGCGGACGGCGTGAAGGTGGGCGTGGGCCCGGGCGCCATCTGCACCACCCGGATCGTCGCCGGGGTGGGCGTACCGCAGATCACGGCGATCATGGAGGCCGCGCGCGCGGCCCGTCCGGCCGGCGTGCCGGTGATCGGTGACGGCGGAATCCAATACTCGGGCGACATCGCCAAGGCCCTGGTGGCCGGTGCCGACGCGGTGATGCTCGGCAGCCTGCTGGCCGGCTGCGAGGAGAGCCCGGGCGAGCTGATCTTCATCAACGGCAAGCAGTACAAGGCCTACCGCGGGATGGGCTCGCTCGGCGCGATGCAGTCCCGCGGCCAGGGCAAGTCGTACTCGAAGGACCGGTACTTCCAGCAGGACGTGCTCGCCGAGGACAAGCTGGTCCCCGAGGGTGTCGAGGGTCAGGTGCCCTACCGGGGCCCGCTGGCCCAGGTCGCCCACCAGCTCATCGGCGGCCTGCGCGCCGCGATGGGGTACGTCGGCGCCGAGAGCATCCCCGAGCTGCACCGGCGTGGCCAGCTCATCCGGATCACCGCGGCAGGGCTCAAGGAGAGCCACCCGCACGACATCCAGATGACCGTCGAGGCACCCAACTACCACTCCCGCTGACCATCACCCCCAACCACCTGGAGTCCCCATGCGTGACGTGGTCGAGATCGGGCTGGGCAAGACCGCGCAGCGCGGTTACCACCTGGACGACATCGCCATCGTGCCGAGCCGGCGCACCCGGGACGTCGACGACGTCTCGACCGCGTGGCAGCTCGACGCGTACCAGTTCGGCATCCCCTGCGTCGGGCACCCGTCCGACGCCACCATGAGCCCCGCCTCCGCGGTGCGGCTGGGCCAGCTCGGCGGCCTCGGCGTGCTCAACGTCGAGGGACTCTGGACCCGGTACGAGAACCCGGCCAAGGTGCTCGAGGAGCTGGCCGGCCTGGACGAGGAGGCGCGGGCCACCAAGCGCCTCCAGGAGGTGTACGCGGAGCCGATCCGCCCCGACCTGATCGCCGAGCGGGTCCGCGAGCTGCGGGCCGGCGGCGGCACGGTCGCCGTCCGGGTCTCCCCGCAGCACACCCTCGCGCTGGCCCCGGTGATCCTCGACGCCGGCGTGGACATCCTGGTCATCCAGGGCACCATCGTCTCCGCCGAGCACGTCTCCACCACCGACGAGCCGCTGAACCTCAAGGAGTTCATCGCCGACCTCGACCTGCCGGTCATCGTCGGCGGCTGCACCGACTACAAGACCGCGCTGCACCTGATGCGGACCGGTGCGGCGGGCGTCATCGTCGGCATCGGCGGCGACGACTGGTCGACCACCGAGTCGGTGCTCGGCATCCGGGTGCCGATGGCCACCGCGATCGCCGACGCCGCCGCGGCCCGCCGCGACTACCTGGACGAGACCGGCGGCCGGTACGTGCACCTGATCGCCGACGGCGACATGCAGACGTCCGGCGACATCGCCAAGGCGCTCGGCTGCGGCGCGGACGCGGTGATGCTCGGCGAGCCGCTCTCGCTCTGCGAGGAGGCCCCGGCCGGCGGCGCCTGGTGGCACTCGGCGGCCAGCCACCCGTCGCTCCCGCGCGGCGCGTTCGAGGTGGCCGGCGAGCCGCTCGGCTCGATGGAGAAGCTGCTCTTCGGGCCGGCCGACGAGCCGGACGGCCAGCTCAACCTCTTCGGCGGCCTGCGCCGGGCGATGGCCAAGTGCGGCTACCGCGACCTCAAGGAGTTCCAGAAGGTCGGCCTGGTCCTCGACCGCTGACCCACCCCGCTCCCGCCGATCATGGAGCTGCGGCCCCCGGATCTTCCGGTTCGTCATGTGCCGCAACTCCATGATCGGCGCCCCCGGTTCGCTTAGGCTCGGCGGATGAGGCGGGGGGTGGGGCTCGCGCGGTGGTGCGCGGCGGCGCTGGCCGTCGGGCTGCTGGCCGCGGGGTGCACCAAGGCTGACGGGCGGTTCCGGCCGGGGGCGGCCGACGCGGGCGACCCGTACGTGCCGGGGGCCGGCAACGGCGGCTACGACGTCGCCCACTACGCCCTGCGGCTCCGCTACGACCCCGCCGACGACCGGCTCACCGGCCGGGCCGTCGTCACCGCGACCGCCACCGCCGGCCTGTCCCGGTTCCACCTCGACCTCGCCGGCCTCACCGTCGACCGGGTACGCGTCGACGGCGACCCGGCGAGGCACCGGCGCGACGGCAACGAGCTGATCGTCACCCCGGCGCACGGCCTGCCGGCCGGGAAGTCGTTCACCGTCGAGGTCGCGTACGGCGGGGTGCCGCGGCCGCTGCCCAGCGCCGAGCTGGGCGACGGCGGTTTCCAGGCCACCCCGGACGGGGCGATCGCGCTCGGCCAGCCGGAGTCGGCGAGCACCTGGTTCCCGGTCAACGACCACCCCTCCGACAAGGCCACCTACGACGTCGAGGTGACCGTCCCCGACGGGCTCGCCGCGCTCGGCAACGGAGTGCCGAAGGGACGGTCCAGCAAGGACGGCTGGACCACCTGGCGCTGGGCCGAGGGTGCCCCGATGGCCAGCTACCTGGCCACCCTGGTGATCGGAAACTACCGGGTGTCCACCGGCACGCACGCCGGGAAGCCACTGGTCACCGCGGTCGCCGCCGGGCTGCCCGCGGACGGGCCGGCCGCCGCCTCGGTGGCTCGCACCGGCGAGATCGCCGACTTCCTGGCCGGTCGGTTCGGGCCCTACCCGTTCGACGCGTACGGCGGGATCGCGGTCGCCGACGAGCGGATCCGGTACGCGCTGGAGACCCAGACCCGGCCGGTCTACGGGCCGGGTTTCTTCCGCGGCGACCGGCCGAACACCGAGGTGGTCGCGCACGAACTGGCCCACCAGTGGTTCGGCGACAGCGTCTCGCTGGCGAGGTGGCGGGACATCTGGCTCAACGAGGGCTTCGCCACGTACGCGGAATGGCTCTGGGCCGAGCACGACGGCGGTCGCGGCGTCGCGAAGTCCTTCGCCGCCGCCTACGCGGCGACCGACTGGACCAGGCCGTCGGTGGACCCCGGCCGGGCGGCGATGTTCGGCGACGCGGTCTACCAGCGCGGCGCGCTCGCCGTGCATGCGCTGCGCCGGGCGGTGGGCGACGAGACGTTCTTCCGGATCCTGCGCGGCTGGCTGGCCGAGCGGCGGGGCGCAATCGCCACCACCGACGACTTCGTCGGGTACGCCGAGCGGGTGGCCGACCGCCCGCTGCGGCCGCTGCTCGACGCCTGGCTGGTCGGTGTGACCGCCCCGGCACTGCCGTGACGCGGGCGTGACCGTCGGTCGGTAGGCTGCCGCGGGCGGAGCGGCCCGGGCGGGTCGGCTCGCGCCCCGGGGAGGGATCGAGGCGATGGCGCTGGCGCGGCAGGGTGCACGACGACGACTCGGGCTGCTGGTCAGCGGCGTGCTGCTGCTCGCGGGCTGCGGCTCGACCGACGCCGGGCCGGTCGCCGCGACGTCCCAGCCCACGTCGACGGCCTCGCGGAGCTTCGGGCCCGGCGCGGCCGGCGGCGGCGACCCTTACTTCCCGAGCTACGGCAACGGCGGCTACGACGTCGCCCACTACACGGTGCAGGTCCGTTACGACCCGGCGACCGACCGGCTCAGCGGCACCACCACGCTGCGCGCCACCGCCACCGCCAACCTCTCCACCTTCAACCTGGACCTGGCCGGGCTGACCGTGCGGTCGGTCACCGTGGACGGGGCGAAGGCCGGCCACGCGCGCACCGACGACGAGCTGGTCGTCACCCCGGCCACCCCGTTGACCTCCGGGAACGGGTTCGTCGTGGAGATCGGTTACGACGGCGTGCCGGCCGCCCTGCACCACAAGGAGCTGGGCGAGGGCGGTTGGCTGCACACCTCCGACGGGGCCGTCGCGCTCGGCCAGCCGGAGTCGGCGAGCACCTGGTTCCCGGTCAACGACCACCCCTCCGACAAGGCCACCTACGACTTCGAGATCACCGTGCCGAAGGACCTCACCGCGGTCAGCAACGGGGTCCCGAAGGGACGGACGGTGCGCGGCGACTGGGCCACCTTCGCCTGGTCCGAGGGCGCGCCGATGGCCAGCTACCTCACCACCGTGGTGATCGGGAAGTTCCGGGTGACCACCGGCAAGCACAAGGGACGGCCGGTGTACAGCGCGGTGACCACGAAGGTGGCCGACGGTGCCCCGGACCGGTCGGTCGCCCGGACCGTGGAGGTCGCCGACTACCTGGAGAGCGTCTTCGGGCCGTATCCGTTCGACGCGTACGGCGGGGTGGTGGTCGCCGACGACCGGGTCCGGTACGCGCTGGAGACGCAGAGCCGGCCGGTCTACTCGGCCGGGTTCTTCCGGCAGGGCGACAACACCGAGGTGGTCGCGCACGAACTGGGCCACCAGTGGTTCGGTGACAGCGTGTCGCTGTTCAGGTGGCAGGACATCTGGCTGAACGAGGGGCTGGCAACCTACGCCGAGTGGCTCTGGGCCGAGCACACCGGTTCCTCGACCGTGCAGAGCACCTTCGACCAGACGTACGCGACGGCGTCCGGGCAGGTCTGGCGTACCCCGCCGGGCCGGCCGGGAGTGCAGAGCCTGTTCGGCCGGTCGGTCTACGACCGGGGCGGGATGACCGTGCACGCGCTGCGGGTGGCCGTGGGCGACACCGCCTTCTTCACCATCCTGCGCAGCTGGGCGGCGGAGAAGAAGTACGGCAACGCCACCACGGCCGACTTCGTCGCGCTCGCCGAGCGGGTGTCGCACAAGAAGCTGGACAAGCTCTTCGACGCCTGGCTGTACGGCACCGAGCGCCCCCCCACCCCGAAGCCGCTCTGACCGGAAGGGCACCTCCTGGAGCAGGGGCCCTTCCTGACGTCTGCGCTCAGGTCCTGACCTTGAGCGACGGGTGGTCGGCGAGGAAGCCGTCGGTCTTGCCGGCGCGCAGCGCCGCGAGGAACTGCCGGCCCGCCGGCCGCAACTGTTCGCCCCGGTACGACCCGCCGCTGCCCACCGCGTCGCCGGGGAGTCCGACCAGGACGAAGCGGTTCGCGGGCAACCCGCCGAGGGCGTACGCGAAGTCGATCAGGCGCCGCCCGCCGCCGACGTAGACCAGGGTGCGGCCGAGCGCGGCGACCACCTGCTGGACCCGGTCCGGGTCCCGGGCCAGGCCCTGGTCGAGGATCTTGCGGGCCAGCGCCCGGATGAGCTGTTGCTGGTGCCGCTGCCGGGTGTAGTCGCCGCCTGCGGTGTACCGCTGCCGGGCGTAGTCCAGCGCCTGCCAGCCGTTCAGGTGCCGGTCACCCTTCTGATAGACCATCTGCGGCCCGACATAGGTGCTGCCGACCCGGTTCCGGTACCGCCCGTCGGGCCGGCGGTGGATCGAGGTGACCCGCTGGTCGACGTAGAGGTCGACGCCGCCGAGGGCGGTCACCAGCTTGTCGAAGCCGCCGAAGGTGATCACCGCGCCGGCGTCGATGCGCAGCCCGGTGTACCGGCTGACCGTGCTGCGCAGCAGTTCGTACCCCTGGGCGGTGCTGGGGTGCAGCTTGTCGCCGGGCACCCGGCTGCCGTAGCTCATGGCGTGGGTGAGCTTGGTCCGGCCGCCCGGGTAGCCGGACTTCGGGTATGCCGGGATGTCCACCACCAGGTCGCGGGGGAGGGAGAAGAGGTACGCCCGGCCCAGCCCGGCCGGCACGTGCAGGACCAGCACGGCGTCGGCGTGCGGCTCCCAGCCCGGCACGCTGACCCGGGTGTCCACGCCGACGAGCAGCAGGTTGAGCGGGCCGCGGATGTCGGCACCCGGCGGCGGGGTGGGGCTGGCCGCGGTCGGGGTCGGGGTCGCCGGGCCGGCCGACGGGCCGGGTGCGGCGGAGGCGGCGACCGGGGCGGGCGTCGGGCGGGAGACCAGCCGGGTGGTCAGCACCGCGCCGGCGGCCACCACCAGCACGGCCAGCAGCGCGGCCGACCCCAGCCACCACCGTCGTCGCGTCATCGTGGTTCTCCTTCCCCCGTACCCACTCGACGCGCGAGGCGTGCCACGGGTTGCAGCGCTGGGAATCCCAGTCCATCGAGCGCTCTGCATGATCCGCGAAAAACTCGCGCTGGCGCTATAGCTACCCGTCGGTAATGATGCGTTCATGCGGTACGACGTGATCGTCATCGGGTCCGGCTTCGGTGGCAGCGTCGCCGCGCTCCGGCTCGCCGAGAAGGGCTGGTCGGTCGGTGTGCTGGAGGCCGGCCGGCGCTTCGCCGACGACGAGTTCCCGGAGACCTCGTGGCGGGCCCGCCGCTTCCTCTGGGCCCCCCGGCTCGGCTGCTACGGCCTGCAACGGATCACCCTGCTCCGCTCGGCCGACCGGAGGGCCGGCGGCGGCGTGCTGGTGCTCTCCGGCGCCGGGGTCGGCGGCGGCTCACTGGTCTACGCGAACACCCTCTACGAACCGCTCGACGCCTTCTACACCGACCCGCAGTGGCGGGACATCACCGACTGGCGCGACGAACTGGCCCGCCACTACGACCAGGCGAAGCGGATGCTCGGCGTCACCACGTACCCGATCGTCACCGGCGCGGACCGGGCGATGCGCGCGGTGGCCGACCGGATGGGGGTGGGGCACACCTTCCACGCCACCCCGGTGGGCGTGCACATCGGCCGGCCGGGCGAGCAGGTGGCCGACCCGTACTTCGGCGGGGCCGGGCCGGAGCGGACCGGCTGCAGCCACTGCGGCGCCTGCATGACCGGCTGCCGGCACGGTGCGAAGAACACGCTGGTCAAGAACTACCTCTGGCTGGCCGAGCGGCTGGGCGTCCAGGTCCACCCGCTGACCACGGTGACGGCGGTCCGGCCAGCGGCCGGCGGCGGGTACGAGGTGCACACCGAGCGCACCGGCGCCTGGCTGCGCAAGCGCCGTCAGGTGATCCACGCGGGCCAGGTCGTCTTCGCCGCGGGCGCGCTCGGTACCCAGCGGCTGCTGCACGACATGCGGGCCACCGGCGTGCTGCCCGGGCTCTCGCCCCGACTCGGCGAGCTGACCCGGACCAACTCGGAGGCGATCCTCGGCGCCTCGGTCGGGCCTCGGCAGGCCCGCCGGCGCGGGCTCGACCTCACTGAGGGGGTGGCCATCACCAGCTCCTTCCATCCCGACCCGCAGACCCACATCGAGCCGGTCCGGTACGGCAAGGGCTCGAACGCGATGGGCCTGCTCCAGTCGCTGCTGGTCGACGGCGGCCCGCGCCGGGTCCGGCGCTGGCTGGGCAGCATCGTCCGGCAGCCCGGGCTGGCCGCCCGGATGCTCTCCGTCCGCAACTGGTCCGAGCGGACCGTGATCGCTCTGGTCATGCAGTCGGTGGACAACTCGCTCACCACCCGACTGCGGCGGGGGCCGCTCGGCCGGCGGCTGGTCTCCGGTCCCGGCCACGGCGCGCCCAACCCGACCTGGATCCCGGCCGGCAACCAGGCGGTCCGGCTGCTCGCCGAGGAGATCGACGGGACGCCCGGCGGCGCCGTCACCGAGCCGTTCAACATCCCGGTGACCGCGCACATCCTGGGCGGGGCGGTGATCGGCGCCACCCCCGAACGCGGGGTGATCGACCCCTACCACCGGATCTACGGCCACCCGGGGCTGCACGTGGTGGACGGGGCGGCGGTCTCGGCGAACCTCGGCGTCAACCCGTCGCTGACCATCACCGCGCAGGCCGAGCGGGCGATGTCCTGCTGGCCCAACAAGGGCGAGGAGGACCCGCGTCCGCCGCTCGGCGCGCCGTACCGGCGGGTCGACCCGGTCCCGCCGCGGGAGCCGGCCGTGCCGGCCCACGCCCCCGCCGCGCTGCGCCCCTGAGCGGGGCGGCCGGGGGTGGGCCGGGGAGCGGCGCGCGACACACCGGGGCGCGGCCCGGGGGGACGGTGACTGTCGGTAGGCTTTCTGCACATGAGCACGCCTCGCCCCGTCCTCGTGGTGGACTTCGGAGCCCAGTACGCCCAGCTCATCGCGCGTCGCGTCCGCGAGGCGAAGGTCTATTCGGAGATCGTCCCGCACTCCATGCCGGTTGCCGAGATGCTGGCGAAGAACCCGGCCGCGATCATCCTCTCCGGCGGCCCGTCCAGCGTCTACGCGCCGGACGCCCCGCAGATCGACGCCGGGATGTTCGACTCCGGGGTACCGGTCTTCGGCATCTGCTACGGCTTCCAGGCGATGGCCCAGGCCCTCGGTGGCACCGTGGCGCGCACCGGCAACCGGGAGTACGGCGGCACCCCGCTGCACGCCCGCCCGGAGGCCGGCGTGCTGCTCCGCGACCTCCCGGACGACCTGCCGGTCTGGATGAGCCACGGCGACTGCGTCACCGAGGCGCCGACCGGCTTCACGGTCACCGCCGAGTCGGCGGGCGCGCCGGTCGCCGCGTTCGAGGACGTGGCCGGCCGTCGGGCCGGCGTGCAGTTCCACCCCGAGGTCGGGCACACCGCGCACGGTCAGGAAATGCTGACCCGCTTTCTGCACGAGATCGCCGGGATCGAGCCCACCTGGACGCCGGAGAACATCATCGACGAGCAGGTGGCCCGGATCCGGGAGCAGGTCGGCGACAAGGAGGTCATCTGCGGCCTGAGTGGCGGTGTCGACTCGGCGGTCGCCGCGGCGCTGGTGCACCGGGCCGTCGGCGACCAGCTCACCTGCGTCTTCGTCGACCACGGCCTGCTCCGGGCCGGCGAGGCCGAGCAGGTGGAGAAGGACTACGTGGCCGCCACCGGCATCAAGCTGAAGGTGGTGGATGCCCGGGAGCGGTTCCTCGGCGCCCTCGCGGGGGTGACCGACCCGGAGCAGAAGCGCAAGATCATCGGCCGGGAGTTCATCCGGGTCTTCGAGGCCGCCGCCCGGGAGATCGCGTCGCACGGCGACGTCGAGTTCCTGGTGCAGGGCACCCTCTACCCGGACGTGGTGGAGTCCGGCGGCGGCACCGGCACCGCCAACATCAAGAGCCACCACAACGTGGGCGGCCTGCCGGAGGATCTGAAGTTCGCCCTGGTCGAGCCGCTGCGCACGCTCTTCAAGGACGAGGTCCGCACGATCGGCCTGGAACTGGGCCTGCCCGAGGCGATGGTCTGGCGGCACCCGTTCCCCGGCCCGGGCCTGGCCATCCGGATCATCGGCGCGGTCGACGAGGAGCGGCTCGCGGTGCTCCGCAAGGCCGACCTGATCGCCCGGCAGGAACTCACCGCCGCCGGGCTGGACCGGGGGGTCTGGCAGTTCCCGGTGGTGCTGCTGGCCGACGTGCGCAGCGTCGGCGTGCAGGGTGACGGGCGCAGCTACGGTCATCCCGTGGTGCTGCGCCCGGTCTCCAGCGAGGACGCGATGACCGCCGACTGGTCGCGGCTGCCGTACGAGGTGGTGGCCCGGATCTCCACCCGGATCACCAACGAGGTCGCCGAGGTCAACCGGGTGGTCCTGGACGTGACCAGCAAGCCGCCGGGCACCATCGAGTGGGAGTGATCCCGGCTCAGGCCGCCGGCGGCTGAGGCGCCGGCCGGGGCGCCGGCTCCGGCGTCGGTCTCGGCTGCGGGGCCGG